>NZ_BAAIYG010000009.1:0-133179 GCF_057543335.1 Brevibacillus sp. YAE8 | reverse complement strand
GGAACATGTCCTGAATTTGTTCCCACTGTTCATCGTTTATTTCGTACCGTCTTTGAATCATGCTCGTTGCTCCATTCGTTTTTCCTAAATCATACCACATTTTCTTTAGTTTTCAGACACGTCCTAGATAAAATTCTAGCGGATTTTCAATGGTAAATCTATGAAAAAATGATGTAGAAAAAAAGATTTCAAAAACTATTGCAAAGTTGGTAGAAGACATGCTATATTACAGAAGTGCCCACGAGAGTGAGCAAAAGTTGGAAATAAACCACATGGAGCTGTGGTGAAGTTGGAGTTCACGCCGGTCTGTCACACCGGAGGTCGCGGGTTCGAGTCCCGTCAGCTCCGCCATTCTTCGATACACGAATGGCGAATATTATCTATGCCGGTGTAGCTCAATTGGTAGAGCACCTGACTTGTAATCAGGGGGTTGTGGGTTCGATTCCTATCGCCGGCACCACGTTTTCATTTGCGGTCGTGGCGGAATTGGCAGACGCGCTAGATTCAGGTTCTAGTGGTGGCAACACCGTGGAGGTTCAAGTCCTCTCGACCGCACCATACCAGTAAACGACAGGCTTTTGGGCTGCTTTTTCCGGCAGAACAAAAGCCTTTTTGCTATTCATGATCTGGATTAGGCTGACACTGCTGGCAGCGGCAGGCTTGTCCCGCTTCCAGCTACACGCAAGCGAGCGGCTGCGACTCCGGCCGCCCCGCCGCCTGGGAGACGGGCGTGAGCTTCGTCGAATACCTGAGCCGGGTCCGAATCCGCAAAGGCCAGGAGCTGCTCCAGTTGTCGGACAAAGATTTGCATCTGATTGCGCAGGAAACCGGGTTTGCCAACGATTATTATTTCAGCCGAAAGTTTAAGCAGATTGTGGGCCTTCCGCCGACGGTGTACAGAAAGCAGCCGAAACGAATCGCCGTCCTGATGCCGCACGCCACAGCATGCCTGCTGGCCTGGGGGATCGTCCCGGTGTTTGGCGTCGTCGGCTTGTGGATGGAGCCGTGGCTGACTGCTCATTACCGGGAGCGGCTCGACTGCTCAGGTTTCAGGCAAGGGGAGTGGTACAGCGACAAAACCGTCCAGTGGCTCGCGGCGAATCCGCCCGACCTCATCATGGTGTATCGGGAAGAGTACACCGAGAGCTTGTGGGAGATCGCCCCGGTGTTCACGATTCCCGAGGAATGCAGCGATTGGCGGGAGGAACTGCTCGTGCTCGCGGCAGCCGTGGGGCGTCGCGAACAGGCAGAACGCTGGCTCCTGCTGTTTGACGAAAGAGCTTTGGCGGTAAAAAACAAGCTGGCCGTCCAGCGTGCCCGAGGCGAGACGTTTTTGATCGTGAAAATCGTCTCGGGCAAATGCTACGTTTACGGCAACATGACGAGCATGGGCGGGTGCCTGATATACGATGTGCTGGGCTTGCAGCCGCCGCCTGCCGTGCAGCGGAACATGATCGAAAAAGGGCTGCTGAACATACACGTCCCGCTGGACGATCTGCCCGATTACTCCGCCGATCACATTTTTTTGTTCCACTATCATTCGCATTGGCCCGCCGCCGAGTGCGAGGTATTGGGGTCGAGCGTGTGGCGCAGTCTGCCGGCAGTAAAAAACGGCCGCGTGTACGAGCCGGACCCGAATGTTTTTTACGCGTACGATCCTTTGGCGATGGAGAAGCAATTGGACTGGCTGGAGGAAATGGTCCAGTCACATTTCGGATGAATTTTCGTCATTTGTCTGCATGGACAAACTTTCTGCCCTCTTGATACGCTTGGTTCGATAATAATTCTCATGAATGCGACCGCGACACTTGTTCATCCGAACGGAAAAGAGCTTGCCGTGCTCGGCGACAACTTCGGGCGGGGCGGGGAAGCGATCTACCATGCGATCGGCTTCAAGGCCAATGAGCGGGTGCAGCGTGAAGTGATCGACAGCGGCGCACAGTACCAGGCGATTTCGCTTGAGCTGCTCCCCGAATACGCCGACGCAGACATCGTGTTTCTCTGCTCATGGGACCAAACGACCGAGGAAGAGCTGAAGGCGGTTGTCGATAGCGGAGTGTGGAGGCAGCTTCCGGCTGTCCGGGAGAATCGCGTCATCGTCCTCGATTACAAAACCTTTTTCTACTTTGACCCGATATCCGTCCTCGGCCAGATCGAGGCGTTGGCCGACGTGATCGAGCGGCACAACGGGGCGAAACAGAAGCAGTGAGGTCCGAGGTTTCTGGCACGATGGGGGCGGGCCAGTCCTAGAAATTTCTTTGACATGTCTAGTTTTTATGATACAATAGCAAAGGCGATTGAGATTTGAACAGTCGTGATCGTTCCAACATTCGCATTCTCTAACAGATTGCCTGGACGCGTTCCAGGTTTTTTTATATGCTTTTCAGCTTGGAGCGGCATGAATGAAAAGAACCTGGCAAAACTGCCCAGGTTCTTTTTGATTGCGCCTAAAAAGACACGATGATATAATCAGAGCACACGACTGTGCTCAATTTTATGGTTAGTGGTATCTCATCTTACACTTTAATTGTATCACCCGCACAAACACCTGTCAAATGCTTTTTCACAATGGAATGGTTAGGGGAGATCGGAATGAGTGCTTTGGTCCTCGGTTTTCAGGAAATGGAAAAAACAGCGCGGTTGCTCGTTGGCGGCAAAGGGATCAATCTGGGGGAGCTATCGAAAATCCCCGGCATACAAGTCCCGGAAGGATTTTGTGTGACCACAGCGGGCTATCAAAAAGCCATCGAACAAAACGAGACGTATCATGCTTTGCTGGATCGACTGGCGAGGCTGAGCGCAGAAGACCGGGAGCCAATTGGTGAAATCAGCAGGCAGCTTCGGCAAATTATCAGGGAAGCCGAAATTCCCGCCGATGTGGTCGAAGCCGTGACGCACTATCTCTCCCGCTTTGGAGCGGAACACGCTTATGCCGTGCGCTCGAGTGCGACTGCGGAAGATTTGCCGCACGCTTCTTTTGCTGGTCAACAGGACACCTATTTGAACATCATCGGCATAGAAGCCATTTTGCAGCATATGAGCCAATGCTGGGCGTCGCTGTTTACGGATCGCGCGGTCATTTACCGGATGCAAAACGGATTTGACCACCGCCATGTTTCTTTATCCGTCATCGTACAAAGGATGGTTTTCCCTCACGCTTCCGGGATTTTGTTTACCGCCGACCCGATTACAGCCAACCGGAAGCTGCTGTCTATCGACGCCAGTTTTGGACTTGGCGAAGCACTCGTCTCTGGCCTCGTATCCGCCGATTGTTATCGAGTAAAGGACGGGGACATCGTCGACAAAAGGATCGCAACCAAAACGTTGGCGATTTACGGACGAAAAGAAGGCGGGACGCAGACGGAGCAGATCGAGCCTGAGCGGCAAAAGGCGCAAACTCTTACCGACCCGCAAATTTTGCAACTGGCACGCATCGGCCGACAGATCGAAGCTTATTTGGGCTGCCCGCAAGATATCGAATGGTGTTTGGCTGACGATACGTTTTACATTGTCCAGAGCCGTCCGATTACGACTTTGTACCCCATCCCGGAAGCGAACGATCAAGACAATCACGTCTACGTATCGGTGGGCCACCAGCAAATGATGACCGACCCGATGAAGCCTTTGGGCATGTCTGTTTTTCTGTTGACGACGAATGCCCCCATGCACAAAGCCGGTGGCAGGCTGTTTGTCGATGTGACAAAGATGCTCGCTACACCTGACAGCAGGCAAATGCTGATAAATACATTGGGACAATCCGACCCGCTCATAAAAGACGCGCTGCTGACGATCATCGAGCGAGATTTTATCCGATTGTCACCAACAGATGACAAAGAACAGTCCCCCGGCAACAGCAATCCAGGCAGGCTGCCCGCCAGTTTGGAAACACCGATCGTAGACGATCCGGCCATCGTCGCTGAGTTGATTGCGCGCAATCAAAACGCGCTCGAACAGGTAAAGCAAACCATCCAAACGAAATCCGGGCCTGATTTGTTTTCCTTTATTCTCGAAGACATCCAGCAGTTAAAGCAGATGTTATTTGTCTCGAAAAACTTGGGCGTGATTATGGCTGCGCTGAATGCTTCGGCATGGATCAACGAAAAAATGAACGAGTGGCTGGGTGAAAAAAACGTAGCAGACACGCTTTCCCAATCGGTGCCAAACAACATTACGTCGGAAATGGGGCTGGCGCTCCTTGATGTCGCTGATGCGATTCGCCCTTATCCAAAGGTCATTGACTATTTGCAGCACGCACAAGCAGATCACTTTTGGGAGGAACTGCTCAAACTGGATGGCGGACAGGAAGCGCATGACGCGATCCAGGCGTATCTCGAAAAATACGGAATGCGCTGTGCCGGAGAAATTGATCTGACGAGAACGCGTTGGAGTGAAAACCCGCTCACGCTCGTCCCCATGATTTTGGGCAACATCAAACACTTTGAGCCGAACGCTGGCAAGCGGAAATTTGAGCAAGGGCGACAGGAAGCGCTTAAAAAAGAACAAGAGATCATCGAGCGAGTAAAGCAATTGCCGGACGGGGAACAAAAAGCAAAAGAAACGAAACAAATGATCGACCGCATCCGAAACTTCATCGGTTATCGCGAATATCCCAAATACAGCATCGTGAATCGCTACTTCGTCTACAAGCAAGCTTTGCTGAAAGAAGCCGAACAACTCGTACAAGCGGGTGTTCTTCGCGAAAAAGAAGACGTGTACTATCTCACTTTGGAAGAGTTTCACGAAGTGGTGCGCACGAACAAGCTGGACAAGCAGATCATCAGCCAACGAAAAGAAGACTACCAATTTTTCGAAAAGCTGACGCCGCCGCGTGTCATCACGTCTGATGGTGAAATCATTGCGGGCAAGTACAAGCGGGAAAGCTTGCCCGCCAATGCGCTTGCAGGTCTTGCTGTTTCTGCCGGAGTGATCGAGGGGCGGGCGCGTGTCATTTTACACATGGAAGAGGCGAACCTGGAAGAAGGGGATATACTGGTCACCTCCTTTACTGACCCGGGCTGGACACCTTTGTTTGTATCGATCAAAGGTCTGGTCACCGAAGTGGGCGGACTGATGACCCACGGGGCAGTAATCGCGCGTGAATACGGCTTGCCGGCCGTTGTCGGCGTGGAAAATGCTACCCGTCTCATAAAAGACGGGCAACGCATTCGCGTGCACGGAACAGAGGGGTATGTGGAGATTTTGTGATGGCTGAAGCCGTCAAGCTCGCGAGCGAGTCGAGTAGATGAGCGGTTGCCTTTGGTTGCAAGGCAGGACGAGCGATCAAAGAAAGTTTTTCGACCAAGGAAGGTTGAAGAACTTTCTTTTTTTCGCTACAATCAGAATGGTGATAATGAATTTCATTTTCAAAAATAAAAGCTTCATGCCTGAAACACCGCAGGCTGTTCCTGACCTGGCGTGAAGCATAGCGCCATTTTGTCCAGAAGAAAACGAGAAAAACCGGGCGGGGCGCTCGGCGTGATCGGCGAGAACGATGCAGAATGGCGACTTAGAGACAGACCGCCGCAGCAAGGACGGTCTGCCTTTTTGCGCCAGAAAAAGCGCAGGCGGATGTCCACCGTCCGGCTGCTCACCTGTTCCTTGAAAACTGTCCAAGATTTGCGGGTTGCTCGCCGCGTCAAGCGTGGGATACAGTAGAGTGGCGAGCATTGTGATCGACACGTTGCAGGCTTGCAGCATTCGCAAGCTTTTTTGCGCGAGCCGAAAAAAGAGACAGCACGAATGAAAGCGAGGGAGTAGAGGAGCATGAACAAATTCCGGTTCATAGGCATCAGTGTGGTGACAACAGCCTTCCTGTTTTCAGCGTGTACGGCAGTCCTTCCCACACCTGCATCTGCCCTGGGCACAGCAGAGCTTTCCCCTGCAGAGCAGCGCGAAGCTTTTTTGGACAAAATGGACATCAAAGACAAAGAAGTCCTCGGCTTTTACCATACGACGATGGAAGGCAGCTCTGACGCGCGCAAGCACAATATCAAGAAGGCGCTGAAAAAGATCAACCAGGAAAAAATCAAGCCGCAAGCTGTTTTTTCTTTTAATGAAGAAGTAGGCAATTCCAACATAGAGGAAGACGGCTGGGAAAAGGCAGGGACGATCTTGAACGGGCAGCTTGTCGACGACTTCGGCGGCGGGATTTGCCAAGTATCCAGCACGCTGTACAATGCGACAGCGGAAGCCGGGATGACGATCGTGGAGCGGCACAATCACAGCAAGTCGGTGGGCTACGTGCCGGCAGGCCAGGACGCAACGGTAGCTTACGGCGTCCTCGATTTTCAGTTCCAGAACCCGTACGACTTTCCTGTCAAAATAAAAGCGAAAGCGTACAACGAAAACGATGTAGTCATCGCCATCGTCCGCGCATCATGACAACAACGCAAAAGCAGGGGGACATCAAATTGGGATGTACCTCCTGTTTTTTTGTCTGCTATAAATGTAAAATAATGGATGCACCGAAACGTTATTTGGTTTTGAGGCAGGCATTCCTGACCATACTGTGTGAAAAGGAGGTGCCGTGATGTACGTACAGGTGACAGGTGACCCGCATAATCAGCGCGTGGTCGTCATGGGCGAGCCTTTGAGCTCTTGCCAGGAGGATGGCTACTATCTTTTGCCTGGTCGGCTTGTCGCAGCGCTAAAGCCGGAAGATTTGCCTGTCGGGATGGCATTCAGACTCCAGGGCGCCCTTCCTTCGGGGTATGGATTTTATCGGGAGGACTCGGTTGTCTTTCGCAGGAGAAACGATTCCTCCGCACTTTGGATCGAGGTAACTTCCACCTATGTCATCTCGGAATGGGATGGCTTGTTTTCGCTGGACGCGACCGTTCAGGCGCGCCGAGCGGTCATTGAGCAGCACCCGCAGCTCGCGTTTGTCCTCTGCGAAAAAAAAGAGCAGGTCGTGCGCCTTCGTTACGGGTTCATGTGGAGCTCGGAGGAGGAGACGGATTTGGAGAGCGCGCTGGAAGCGATTTGCGATACAGTGTTTGAAGTGGAGGCGCGCGGCAACGCCAGGCTCTGGCCGGGCTATGACAACTGCTTTGACGAGTATTGACCGGCTGTTTTTCGTCCTCTTTCCCATGATATAGTAAATGGGAGCGACAAGCTTTCATAAGGAGAGGACAAAATGGAACAGATCCGCAATATTTACTGTGTGGGCCGCAATTACCGGCTGCATGCGGCCGAACTGGGGAACGACGTACCGAAAAAACCGATGATTTTTGCCAAGCCGACACACGCTCTGGCTGTGACGAACGGACAGGAGATCGAGCTGCCTGGGACGCGCGGAGAGCTTCATTATGAAGCGGAGCTGGTCGTGCATCTGGCACGGCCGTATGAACCGGGCTGCACGCTTGCCGAGCTGGTCGACAAGATCGCCCTTGGCATTGATTTTACTTTGCGCGATGTGCAGAGCGAGCTGAAGAGTGCAGGCCATCCGTGGCTGCTTGCCAAAGGCTTCCCTCATTCCGCGATCTTGACGCCGTTTCACCCGTTTCCAGGGCTTGCGGCGATGCAGCAGACAGACTTTTCCCTGCTCAAAAACGGCGAGCAGGTGCAGCGGGGAAATATTCGCGATGTGATTTTTGATCTGGAGACGATCATTGCTTACGTCGCGGAGCATTTTGGCTTGGGTCAGGGCGATGTGATTTACACGGGGACTCCTGCGGGTGTCGGACCGGTCGCCGATGGCGATGTGCTGACCCTCAAATGGGGCGACGAAGAGTGGGGCCAGTTTACGGCCAAACTGAAATAAAAACGGGCAGTTATGCCGGGTGAAAAGACCCATCTTCTGACAGGATCAGGAAGAAGATGGGTTTTTGTTTGAAAAAGCGCCATTGAAACCGATTCTCAACTGCGTCTGGTTCTATGGAACTAAAAGGCAGGAATGGCCTGTTGTGCGCCTTGTTTTCTGATTAGTCCGATGCTACTAATTCCATGATTGGTAAATTTTACGGTCTTATCCTCCCGTTTCCTCCTGGGGTAATCTGTCCATGTACCCACGACGGGTGCCACAACATGACAAGGAGGAAAAGAAAGTGACGAAACGAGATTGGGTAATGAAGTCAACAGTAGCAGTCATGCTGAGTACGTCCCTGTTAATGGGTGGTCAAGTTGGACAGGCGGCCGCTAAGACGCAAGATTCGAAACAGTCTGATGTTGTACAGATCGCGACATCTTTGATTGGGAAAGATTATGAATATAAAGCAAAAGGTCCAAAACAGTTCGGGTCTGCAGAGCTGGCTACGTACACGTACAAGCAAATCGGCATTTCCATTGGCAGCACGATTTCGAGCTTGTCCAAAGCAGGCAAAAAAGTCTCCCAAAACAGCGTAGAGCCGGGAGACCTGGTGTTCTTCTCGTCCAATGGAAAAGGAAGCCCCACATTTATGGGCATATACATAGGCAATGACCAATTTGTCTACTCCTCTCAAAGCGAGGATGCCGTCGTCCTGAAAAGCTATTCGGAATACAGCAATAAGTTCGTCGGCGCACGCCGCATTTTGGATGAGACAAGCTCTTCCGACAATTCCGGCAGCAAGCCGGAGCAACCGGCAAGCAATCTGGCCGACAAGGTCATCAAGATCGGCGAGAAATACATGGGCACGAAGTACAAATACGGCTCCAGCAGCAGCACGACCAAGACGTTTGACTGCTCGTCCTTTACCCAGCGCGTCTTCAAGGAAGCGGGAATCACGTTGCCGCGCGACTCCCGCCAGCAATCGACCGTAGGGACGACTGTGTCCAAGAAGAACTTGCAAAAAGGCGACCTGGTCTTCATGAAGGCTTCTGTCAACAGCTCTTCTGACCGGATTACGCACGTGGCGATCTACGCCGGAGACGGCAAAATTTTGCACACGTACGGCAGCCCGGGCGTGACCTACTCCAAGTTCGACGGAACGAACTGGGAGAAGCGCGTGGTCAAAATCAAACGCGTCCTGTAGCCGCTAAAGGCTCCCCTAACTGCATACGGTAAACACCGTTCAGTCGGCTCTCGTGCTCGTGTGCATGAGAGCCTTTGTTATGTATGACGCAGGACGCCGCGAATTGTTACGGGTGCGGCGCTTGCCAATTTTTGCAATGCTCCACGGATAAATTTTTGTTAGAATAGACAGTAAAGAGGAAATATTGAGAAAATGTAGAACTTCTATATTCTACATACTTAAAAAGCGTGGGGGTGTTTCACTTGCAATTGAACATGCCAGCAAAATACAATTTCGCCGTACAAGTGGATGAGTGGGCCAGAAAAAATCCGGAGAGACGCGCTGTCTGGGAGCTGGACGAGCAAGGGAACGAACGAGTTTTGACCTATGAGGAGCTGCGCCGCTATTCCAACCGGATCGCGAATGCGCTTAGTTCCGTCGGGATTGGGGAAAAGGACCGGGTGCTTGTGCTCGTCTCCCGCGGGACGCTCGCCTACGGGCTGTACCTCGCTTTGCTGAAGCTGGGCGCGGTCATTTTGCCCGGCTCGGAAATGTTGCGCTACAAGGACATCGAGTACCGGGTGAACCACGCCAAGGCCAAGGCTGTCATCAGCTTCGAGGGCGTGCTGGACGAGGTCGATCAGACCCGCGGCAATTGTCCCAGTCTGGCGCACTACATTACGACAGGCGAAGGGAAAGAAGGCTGGGTAGCCCTGGCGGGAATCATGGAAGGGCAGGCCGAGGAATTTACGGCAGTAGATACGGATGCGGACGAACTGGCATTTTTGTCCTATACGTCCGGGACTACGGGCGGTCCGAAAGGGGTTATGCACGTCCACGGCTGGCCGTTCGCGCATTTGGCGGTGGCGGCAAAGCAGTGGCTCGACGTGCGCGAAGGCGACCTGGTGTGGGCGACAGCAGGCCCTGGCTGGGCCAAATGGATCTGGAGTCCGTTCGTCTCGACATTGGGGATGGGAGCGACGGCGTTTGTGTACAAAGGGCGGTTCGTTGCGGAAAATTATTTGGCGATTTTGCAAAAATACCCGGTGTCCGTCCTCTGCGCGACTCCGACCGAGTACAGGCTGATGGCCAAAGTATCCGATTTGGGCGAGTACAAGCTGCAAGCGCTGCGCTCGGCATGCTCGGCAGGGGAGCCGCTCAACCGCGAAGTGATTGATACGTTCCGCCGCGAGTTCCAGTTGACGGTGCGCGACGGCTACGGACAGACGGAAAGCACGCTGTTGGTCGGGACCTTCGTCGGCATGGAGCCAAAGCCCGGCTCGATGGGCAAGCCTTCGCCGGTCGTGCGCATCGCGATTATCGACGAGGAGGGCCACGAGCTGCCTGTCGGCAAGGTCGGGGATATTGCGATCGACCGCAACCTCGTGGCGCTGTTCAAAGGGTACCTGGACGATCCTGAGCGCACTGCGCGAGCGTTCCGGGGCGACTGGTACGTCACCGGCGACCAGGGCCGCATGGACGAGGACGGCTACATCTGGTTCGAGGGCCGCTCGGATGACATCATCATTTCCGGCGGGTACACGATCGGGCCGTTCGAGGTGGAGGACGCGCTGGTCAAGCATCCGGCAGTAGCCGAATGTGCGGCGGTCGCAAGCCCCGATCCCGAGCGCGGACACGTTGTGAAAGCGTTTGTCATTTTGAAAAAGGGCCATGCCCCTTCCGACGGACTCGTCTCGGAGTTGCAAGATCACGTGAAAACGTTGACAGCCCCGTACAAATACCCGCGCAAGATCGAATTTGTCCAGGAGCTGCCGAAGACGACCTCCGGCAAAATCAGGCGCATCGAGCTGCGCCAGCAGGAAGCGAAGACGCTCCGCTCTTAAAAAAACGTGCGCCTTACGAAATTGTAAGCTTGCTGTAAGTGGATTCGATGGGAGAAAACATGCGCATTCCCTACAATGGAGTTGTCAGAGAAGGCAAGGGGGAATGCGGCATGAACCAGCTTTCCGTTCCGGTAGGAGGAAATGCGAAACCATATACAGCAACAGCAGCAACGGCCAGGGAGCGCTCGCAAAAACGGAGCGTTTCCTGGAGAAAAAGAGCGGGCATCGTGCTTGTCGCGATGCTGGTGGCGGCGATTCTGGCCCCGCTGTTGCTCACCTGGGCAGGAAACCTGTGGATTGACGAGCAGAAGCTGGCGGCTGTCCAGCATCCGGCAAAGGGCGTCTACGTCAAGCTGGATGAGATGCCCGACTACGTGTGGAAGGCGTTTGTCGCGATTGAGGACCATCGCTATATGCAACATCCCGGGGTGGACCCGTACGGTCTGGCCCGCGCGATCTGGGTGGATGTGCGGGAAGGCGCCTACGTGCAGGGCGGAAGCACGATCACGATGCAATTGGCCCGCAACCTGTTTTTGACCCATGACAAAACGATGGGCAGAAAAATCAAGGAAATGGCGATCGCCTTGCAACTGGAGCAGCGCTACAGCAAAAAAGAACTGCTGGAAATGTACCTGAACGTCATCTACTTCGGGCATGGGCACTACGGTATCGGCGAAGCGGCCGAGTTTTACTTCGGCAAGCCGGTCGCAGCGCCGGGCGTTGGCGCCTCCACCTCGCTGACCATGGGAGAAACCGCGATTCTCGCTTCTTTGCCGAAAGCGCCGGAGGCCTACTCGCCCGTAAAGCATTGGGAAAAGGCCAAAGCGCGTCAGCAGGTGGTGCTGGACCGAATGGCCGAACTGCACGTCATCGACCAGGAGACGCTCAAGCAGGCGAAGCAGGAGCAAGTCGTGGTCAAGGCACAGAGCGGGCTGAAGCCAGCTTTGAAGCAGTAACAAGCGAAGAGTGTCCTCTGTCGATAGGGCAGGGGACTTTTTTCGTTTGGGTCAAAAGCGGGCTGACAGGTTGTGAAACAGACCTTGTGCCTTGCGCGCAACGCCATGCTGTCCGCTTCCGGCGCATGACGGCGTGGGGTATGCTGCCAGTCGGTTCGGATGGGGTGACGCGGTGCGTGACGCTGATGGAGCGTCACGGATTGCAAGGGAGGCGTTGCATGCGCTGCTCGAGCGGACAAAAGTCGCACGGCGACGCAGTGCACGCTCCATCGACATCAATCGCCACGGGCCTGTGATACCATCCCGGACAGCCTGTGCACTCACCCAAGCGCCACGCGCTGCATAAGGTAAGGTGAGGAACTACAGGAAGGAGTCCAGAACGTCATGAGTGCGTATCCTTACCAACCCCAGTCGGGATCGAACACCCCTTCGATGTCGACGTTGATCGACCCGTTTCTGTATCAAACCTTGCTCGGCGTGGTACAGCGTGATGTCGTCATTCAAACGACCCAGGGAAACCTCCGTGGCAACGTCGTCAACGTCATGCCGGATCACGTGGCTTTGCGCGTGGGCGGCTCTACGTTTTTGGTGCGCATCCAGCAAATCGTCTGGGTCATGCCGGGTTAATGGCATGATACAACCCTGCCCCGACATAAAACAGTAAAGGTAGGAGTATGACGGGGGAGGGAATCGCGTTGTTTACACGGATCAATAGATTGGCTATCGAGCTTCCTGAGCCGGAATACGGAGACGCCAACGCCGCTGCGGCCGTCCAGGAGCTATTGGGCGGTCGTTTTGGCGAGATGTCGACATTGAACAACTACTTGTACCAATCGTTCAATTTTCGCGGCAAGCGCAAGCTGAAGCCGTTTTACGACCTCGTCGCAAGCATTACGGCGGAAGAGGTAGGACACGTCGAACTGGTGTCCAATGCGATCAATTTGTGCATGAAAGGCATCACGCGGCCGGGCGACCCGGACACGACGCCGCTGTCCAACGGCTTGAACAAGCGCAACACGTACCATTTTATCGCCTCGGCACAGACTGCGCTGCCCGGGGATTCCATGGGAAAATCGTGGACGGGCGATTACGTTTTCACCAGCGGCAACCTCGTCCTCGACCTGTTGCACAACTTTTTCCTCGAATGCGGGGCGCGGACGCACAAGATGAGGGTGTACCAGATGACCGATCACCCGACGGCGAGAGCCATGATCGGCTACTTGCTGGTCAGAGGCGGCGTGCATATCGTCGCCTACGCCAAAGCGCTGGAAATCGCCACAGGGGTAGACCTGACGAAAATGCTCCCCATCCCCGATCTCGACAATGACCAGTTTGACGCCACCCATCCGTACATTGCCATGGGGCTGAACCGCAAGCTGTTTACGTTCAGCTATCAGGATTACCAGGATATCGCCTTGATCTGGCGCGGTCCATTGCCAGACGGCGGCACAGCCGAGGTCATTCAGGGCGTTCCCGATGGCGGCCCGGTTCCAGACCTCGATGAGCTGCCGGAGGAGTTTGCCCCAGGTGTGTCGCGCGAAGATTTTATCGAGATTGCCAAACGTCTGCAACGATCAGCTGGGTTGTAGGAGCACAGGAGCATGAACGGCACAGAAAGCAAAACGACCAATCAGCTATGGCGCAGGGGCGAAAGCTGATTGGTCATGTTTGTTTGTTCGCATTGTCAGGTCGTGCGGTTGACCGCTTTTTCCAGCGCGTCTTCCAGGACGTGGGCGTACTGCATCGTCGTTTCGATTTTCGAGTGCCCAAGCTGGGCTTGCAACTGATGCGGGTCCGGGTTCAGCCGCAAAAACTGCGTGGCGAAGCTGTGGCGCAGCTTATGTACGGACAAATCGGGAATCCCGAACGCTTTCGCATATTTTTTGACCAGCTTTTGCACGGAGCGGATTTCGATGCGGTGGCCGTGTGGCTTCGTTGGCGATACGGCGAGGAAAACGGCCGTTTCTTGCGGGGCAGGATGGTATTTGTCGCGCAAGGCAAGGTAACGGCCCAAATGCTCCTTGCCCCAGTCGCTGAAAAAGGGAGCGTCCTCTTTTTTTCCTTTGCGCACCATTTTCAGTTGGTTTTTTTCCATCACGATGTCGGACAAGTCCAGACTGACGATCTCGGAGACGCGAAAGCCGCCGGAGAGGATCAGCGCGATCATGGCGGTATCGCGGTCGCGGTTTTGCAGGTGGTACTGCCGCTTCTTTTCGGTGTTGCAGTGGGCCAAATAGCCGTTGTAAACGAAGTCGACAAACTGGTAAATTTCCTCGTCGATCAAAATTTTTGCGCGGATGGCGTGAGCGCGGGCCAGCGGCGTCAGCTCAGTCGCATCCAGCTCGATTTTTGCCAGCACATTGCGCTTCAAATACGCGTCGCCGTTTTCATCTTCGGCCAGCGCAGCCAAATAATGAAACAACGACTTCAAGCTGGAAATTTTTCGGCTGATCGTCCGGTCGCTGTACTCTTTTTTCGCGCTGCGCGTCGGGTTGGTGAGCAGGGCGGAGCGCTCGTACAAGTGCGACTCCTGCAAATATAAGATGTAGCTTTCCACCGTCTCCTTTTTCAGCTCGTTCAAGTCGGAGAGGGACACGTCCTTGATGTCTGTTGCCGTGGTCAAGCCTTCGGTCATCATCCAGCGAAAGAAAAAGGCGATGTCGCGCAAATAGCCAAGCAAGGTGGAAGGCGAGCTTTTTTTCGTTTTTTTGTGGTCGATAAATTTTTCTACATACCAGGGAAACGATCCGACTGTCTGGAGCAACTGCAAGGCATCCCGCTGTTTGGTTACGGACATGTGATCCACCACCCGTCATTTTTGTAATCGTTGTGTACGAACATATATTCTAGCAAAAAGGCAACGTTCTGGGAATTGCAAATTGCGCTATTTACAGTCATGATGGGAAGCAGGTATAGTAGGAAGGTGTTTAAAACGTAATGATTACGATTTTTTTGGCTGGGAGGGATGTAGAGTGGCTACATGGGATTTGTCGCGGACGCGCCACCATGTTTTGCTCTGCAATGGCGGAAGCTGTATGCGCAGCGGGGGAGAAGAGGTCACCGTTGCGATTCGGGAAGCGATTGCGGAGGCGGGCCTGGATGATTACGTACATACAAGCCGGACGCGCTGCAACGGACGATGTGAGGATGCCTGTGTCGTGATCGTCTATCCGGAAGGCATCTGGTACCAGAACGTGACGCCAGAAGATGCGGGGCTGTTGGTCGATCAGCATTTTCGCCTGGGGCAGCCGGTCGAGTCGCTGATGACCCATCGGTTTCAAGGCGACGGCTTTGTCCGCACGTCGGACTGCAAGCCAGGCATTCTCAAATCGGAAAAAGTCAAAAAGTAGTCCAGGGCCGCGCTCTGTCTGATAAAGGGGGCGTGGTTTTTTGTTCTTATCCAGTAGTCGTGCAACATAGCGGGACTTCGAGTGTAGGGGGAAAGCAAGCGTTGGGCCTTTGGGGACAGAGGTTTTTAGCGATTGCTTGGCGAGTTGGTGCAGCTAAGGTGGTTTATATTTAGGCGAGAATGAGGTTTTTGTTACGGGCTGCGGGGATCAAGGCGGACTGGCAGCTTGGAATACGGTTGATCGTCGCGATAGTGGTGGGAGGAAACAGGAGAAAGCGCTACAGGTACTTGGGCCTCTAGCGGGGGAGCGGGAACTGTCCGCCTCCGGTGAAAAAGGAAAACCGCGTCAAAAGTAGAGGATTCAAAAGAAGTAGGTTCACGTTGACGCTTAAAAGCGTGTTTTCCTTTTTCCCCTCCTGCTCGGTAGGAGTCCCAAAGACCTTCGCTTGCTTTCTCCTGTTTCCTGTTTCTGTCGTTCGGGGGTGATTTTTGTGCGTAGTTCAAGAAGCAAGATGTCCAAGACAAAACGCGTCTCGAAATCATTTTTGTACGGTTGAGAGCAGGTACATTCATAGCTCTCAAAAAGGTTCGCAAAAGGGCCTATTCCCCTTAGCCCCTGACGAGGAAAGAGACGAAATCCGCGAAAGCTCTTTGGGCTCCCAACCGAGGCTCCGGGAAAAAAGCGAAACACGCTTTTAGCGTCCAACTCTGAGAGGCTACCTGAATCGACCACTTTTGGACGCGGTTTCGCTTTTTCCCCGGAGCCGGGCAGTGATACCCCCAGCAGGGAGCCCAAGAAGCTACAGCGATTTCGTCTCTTTCCTCGCCACACCAAAAGCCCCGATGAAGGAGGCTTTTAAAAGCCAAAGGCCCCACAACGTCATTTTCGAATCATCATGCCACGACACCACACAGCCAAATTTTCTAAGCCGCCGGGATCATCGCCGCTGTTTTGTCTAAGATCGCAGCAAAAGGAGAACTTATGAAAGAGCGCATTAGGCATTTTTGGTGAAAGCGCCACCATTTATGTCTTTGTCATATGGACATTTCGAGTAAATGGTGGTAACCTATCAGTAAATAAGGTTGATTTCATGCGATTTATACAAGAAAAATATGTCCGCATAGGGTGTACATTTGTTTTCGTGGAAATTACTTCCCCGATCGGACAGGTGTAAAGCCCGATGGCTGGATGCTGGAGGGATTCTCGTTGGCGAGCAAAACATTGGAGCACTTTTTACATGAAAATCTGGCTGATTTGAAAAGCAAAGGTCTGTACAACGTCATCGATCCTTTGCAAAGCGCAAACGGCCCTGTCATCACCATTGCGGGAAAAGAACTGATTAACCTGTCCTCGAACAACTACCTGGGACTGGCGACAGACCAGCGCCTGGTAGATGCCGCGATTGCCGCTGCGCAAAAATACGGAGTCGGGGCAGGAGCGGTGCGCACCATCAATGGTACGCTCGATCTGCACGTGAAGCTGGAAGAAAAACTCGCTGCCTTCAAACATACAGAAGCAGCTATCGCTTATCAGTCCGGCTTTAACTGCAACATGGCGGCCATCTCTGCCGTCATGGACAAGGACGATGCGATTTTGTCCGACGAGCTGAACCACGCTTCGATTATCGACGGCTGCCGTCTCTCGCGTGCGCAAATTATTCGCTTCAACCACTCGGACATCGACGACCTGCGCGCCAAAGCGAAGGAAGCAAAAGAGTCCGGCAAATATAAAAAACTGATGGTCATCACGGACGGCGTATTCTCGATGGACGGCGATATCGCCAAACTGCCGGAAATCGTGGAGGTTGCCGAAGAATTTGACCTCATCACCTATGTAGACGATGCCCACGGCTCGGGTGTGCTTGGCAAAGGCGCTGGAACCGTCAAACACTTTGGCTTGTCTGACAAAATCGACTTCCAGATCGGTACGCTCTCCAAAGCGATCGGGGTAGTCGGCGGCTACGTGGCAGGACGCCAGGAGCTGATCGACTGGCTCAAAGTGCGCAGCAGACCGTTCCTGTTCTCGACGGCGCTGACGCCAGCAGATGTGGCGGCTTGCATTACCGCTATTGACATTTTGACAAGCAGCACCGAACTGCACGACAAACTGTGGGATAACGGCCACTACCTGAAAAAAGGCTTGAAGGAGCTTGGCTTCAACATCGGAGACAGCGAAACACCGATCACGCCTTGCATCATCGGCGACGAACAAAAGACGCAGGAATTCAGCAAACGCCTGTACGAAGAAGGTGTGTACGCCAAGGCAATCGTCTTCCCGACCGTGCCAAAAGGAACAGGTCGCGTGCGCAACATGCCGACGGCTGCCCACACCAAGGAAATGCTGGATCGCGCCCTTGGCATCTATGAAAAAGTTGGGAAAGAAATGGGGATCCTGTCATGAAAAAGATTTTAGTAACGGGAGCATTGGGACAAATCGGCTCGGAGCTCATCATGAAGCTGCGCGAAGTGTACGGAGCCGATCAGGTTGTCGCGACCGACATCCGCAAAAAAGAAGACGATCCTGTGGTACAGTCCGGGCCATTTGAGATTTTGGATGTCACAGACGGAAACCGCATGTTCGAGCTGGCAAAAGCACACAAGGTAGATACGATCATGCACCTTGCTGCGCTGCTGTCGGCTACAGCCGAAGCGAAGCCGCTGCTCGCCTGGAACCTGAACATGGGCGGGCTGGTCAATGCGCTGGAAGCTGCGCGCGAGCTGAACTGCCAGTTTTTCACCCCAAGCTCCATCGGCGCTTTCGGGCCTTCCACGCCGAAAGACAACACGCCGCAAGACACGATTCAACGCCCGACGACGATGTACGGGGTGAACAAAGTGTCCGGCGAGCTGCTGTGCGATTACTACTATCAAAAATTCGGCGTAGACACCCGTGGCGTTCGTTTTCCTGGCCTGATCTCGTACGTGGCTCCTCCAGGCGGAGGCACGACCGACTATGCGGTTGACATCTACTACAAGGCGATTCAGGAAGGCGCGTACACGTCCTACATCGGCAAAGGCACGTACATGGACATGATGTACATGCCAGACGCCTTGAACGCGATCATCACCTTGATGGAAGCCGACGCCTCCAAGCTGATTCACCGCAACGCGTTCAACGTAACGGCAATGAGCATCGAGCCTGAAGATGTAGCGGCTGCCATCCGCAAGCACATTCCGGAGTTCACCCTCTCCTACGAGGTAGACCCGGTGCGCCAGGCGATCGCGGACAGTTGGCCAAACTCGATCGACGCGACCGCCGCCATGAACGAATGGGGCTTCAAAGCAGAGTACGATCTGGACAAAATGACCGAAGACATGCTCGCCAAACTGCGGGGAAAGCTGCTGCAGCAAGTCGGCTAAACGAATAGCATCACACACGAGACGAAACCGTCGCTTTGCGCAATGTGCAAAGCGACGGTTTTTTTGTACAGATAAGGCATTGATAAGATTGTTCCAGTATAAGGGCAACGAAGGCTCGCCAAGCCATTGGCGCAGCGAATTTTTCTAATGAAACCGCCATGAAGTCGTCCCCAATAGAGCAGTAGCAGGACTGTCGCCACTGGCGAAAGCAGCTCGAACGAAAGCCAATGGTCAAGCAAGCGAGAAATAACCCATGGAACACCTCCGAAGCGAGACGATCTCGTTACGAAAACATACGAAGCAAACGCAAAAAGGATCGGTTCTGTGACAGAGCAGATCGCAGGCGGGCATGATTCCAGACCGTTTGAGAAGCGGCCTCCGTGAATCTCGATTGCCGATCAGCAAAACGATATTGCATTGCAGCGCGCGTTCTTTTATAGTTGTAATATCTATTACTACTAAAAAGGAGTAGCTATGGAACCGTTACTGGACAAGTTTGAGGAAATCGGTTTTTCCAAAAATGAAGCGAAGGTGTACATGACGCTGCTGAAGGAGCCGCTTTTAAACGGGTACGAGATCAGCAAAAAAAGTGCCGTGCCGCGCTCGATGGTGTATGCGGTCATTGCCAAGCTGGTGAGCAAGCAGGCGATTGTCGAGCTGCGGACGGAGCCGCCGACTTATCGTCCCGTGCCGATCAAAGAGCTGATGACCAACCTGAAAAAGCAGCACGAACAAACGATTGACTATTTGGAGCAAGAGCTGCAAGTCATTGAAAAGCCGGTCGAGGTTCATGTCATCCAGCATATGGAGGAGCGGGCGAACATCTTGGCTGCCATGCAGAGCTTGCTGCGCTCGGCAAAAGAAGAGGTGTGGCTGTCGGCGTGGGAAGAGGAGCTGGACGAATTGCGCGAGGCTTCCGAGGAAGCGGCTGCCCAAGGAGTCAGAATGTTTTCGTTGCTGTTTGCCGACCAGGAAACGCCTTCGTTCGGGCACGCCTTCTATCACCGCCAGGACTCGTCCTCGATTGAGCGGCAGAGGATGGGCCAAAGGCTGACGATTGTCATTCAGGACGACAAAGAGGTGCTGATCGGCAGCTTTTTGGACGGGCGAGTGCCGCAGGCCATTCAGACGACCGACCCGATGCTGATTTTGCTGGCGAAGGAATACATCCGCCACGACATGGTGCTCAAGGTCGTGAGCGCCAAGCTGGGCAACGAATCGCTGGATTCCTTGTGGCAAGGCGACGATTTGCTGACGTACATCGTCCACAACATCAAAAAATAGGCACAGCGGAGCTACAGAGAGGAAAGGGTGGAGAAAGCATGGTGGAGTATCGTTTTTTGACCGAAGCAAACAAGGAAGAGCTCGAGGCAGTGAAGCAACTGTTTCGCGAATATACGGAATCGCTCGGACTCGATCTCGGCTTTCAAGATTTTGAAGCAGAGTGCAAGGCGCTGCCCGGCAAGTACGCAGCACCAGATGGCGCCCTGCTCCTCGCCTTGGTAGACGGGGAGGCGGCGGGCTGCATTGCCGTGCGCAAAAGCGACGAGCGGATTTGCGAGATGAAGCGGCTGTACGTCCGCGATCGGTATCGCGGCTTGAAAATCGGGAAAACGCTGGTCCAGATGATTATCGAAAAAGCGGAGCAGCTTTCGTACGACTACATGCGGCTCGATACGTTGGCAAGGATGACCAGCGCGCAGGCGCTGTACCGCGCTTTCGGATTTTATGAAATAGAGCCGTACATCTTCAATCCGCTCGACGGCGCCATTTTCATGGAGCGAAAATTGCGCTAGGCAGCGCATGCCACAAAAGCAGAATGCCTCCGCAGTGCCAGGGAGGGAGTTTGGCTTTTGCTTTGGCGTTCGGCATTGCCCACCACGCTACCAGTACAGCGAGATAGCAAAAACGCCTCCGCAGCGTCTTCGGACAGCGGAGGCGTTTCGTTCGATTTTGTGGCCGTTCCAGCAGCAAGCGTTCAGGACAGCTTTGCCCGCACCTGCTTGAGCTTGATCGCGTTGGCGATCGCGGTCCACATGTCGGTTGACTCGGAGCCGACGTACCAATACGCCAGTCCCGGGATTTGCCACTCCAGACTCGCCTGGACCTTGAGTCCCATGGAGCGGCTTTCTTCCAGCCAGATCGTATGGGTTACGCCTTGCTTTTGGTAGGTCGAGCGGTATTGTCCAATGCTCGCATCCCAGACCGTGCTTGCCCTGTACTGGGAGAGCAACTGGTAGGAGGCAGGAATCGTCAGGTCTGTCGATTGCAGGCTGCCTTTTGCCTGATACCAGTCGCGGGTATAGAGCGGCAGGCCGACAATCAGCTTCTGGGCCGGAACTTTGTCCAACAGGTCGACGATCACTTTTTTCAACCATGGCAGCGAGGCTACTGAGCCTGCTTTCGGGCCACCCACCCAATGTTCCTCGTAGGCCATGACTACCAAATAGTCCGCAGATTTCGCCAGTTTGGCAAAGTCGTAAGGTTCACTCCAATCGGTTTTGGTATCGGGTGGAATGTCGACGGAGACGACAGCGCCTTTGGCGTGCAGGGCAGCCGACAGCTCCTGGATGAACAGGGTGAAGTTGTTGCGGTCGGCCGGGGAAAAGCCTTCAAAGTCGACGTTGATCCCGTCCAGTTGGTACTTGTCCACGTAGGCGGACAGCTTCTGGACGATGGCCTTCCGCTTTGCTGCATCCGCAAGCGCGGCATGCGTGGCGGCGGAGTCGAAACGGTTCCCGAACAGCGGCCATACCTGCTTGCCGTTTGCATGTGCCCAGTGGATCAGGGCCGCGTCGGACAAGTCGCTGACCGTGCCGTCTTTTTGCAGGAAGTACCAGCGCGGCGACAAGGTGTTGACACCGCTTTTCTTGACCTGCGCGATAAACTCGTCGGTCGTGGACTGGTATTGCCAGCCGAGCGAAATCAGCGGCTTGGCCGCCGCGCTTTGCGTCTTCAGCTCATCTGAAATGCGCTGCAAAATCACGGCCGTCTCTTCACGCGACAGCGCTTTTTGCGGGCGGAAGCTGCCTTGGTAGCCGACGAGCCATTTTTTCTGGATCGCTTTGGCGACAGAAGCTTTTGCCCAGCCGGAGACAGAAGCGGCATCTTGCACGGCCGGCGTCGCCTGTGCCGAAACGTTTTGCTCCAGGGCGCGCACCAAAAACGCGGCGGCTTCCTCGCGGGAGATCGTGCGCTTCGGCCCGAACGCCGTAGGACTGATCCCGTTGGCGATGCCGAGCGCAGCCGCAGCCTGTACGGACCCGTACGCCCACGAATTTTTCGGGACATCGGCATAAGCCGCGATATTGCCCGCCACAGGCTGGATGCCGAGCGTCCGCGTGAGCATCGCGACGAACTCGGCGCGCGTCACCGGCCGCGTCGGATGGAAGTACCCGTTTTCATCCCCCGCGATCACGCCTGCCTTCTGCAAGGAGCGAATTTGCTCTTTGGCGTAGCTGTTGGCAATATCCTTCAGGCTGTTCGTAGATGCCGTGGACGCGGGAACCCCGACGGCCAGCGTGAGGCAGTATGTCAGAAATGCCAGAGAAACCAACCAAATATGTATGTTTTGTTTTTTCATCATACATCCAGTATAAGGAGGCAGAACCAATCTTTCATTGGTCATTTTTTGGTAAGAGTGGGGGGAATGGCTGGACGGGACACACATCAAGATCAACGAAAGAGTGTTGGATATCAGGTCGGAAAAGTACGACAAGAGAACGATGGAGTAGGTGAGGCAAGCTTTTCGAATGTGCCAAGCCATACTAGGTTGGGTGAAGCTTTTTCGATCATGGCGGTGCGGTCAAGCAGGCAAGGGAACGGAACGGGTATGCAAAGCAAACACGGAAAATGATTTGGGGGGAATTCCAATATGGTATGATAAGATTGAAACGTGAGAGAAACAAAAAGCGAGGCGGAAGAGAAATGGAAGACGTACTGATTATCGGCGGAGGTCCTTGTGGTCTGGCGGCAGCGATCTCCTGCAAAAGAGCGGGACTCGATCCGCTCATCATCGAAAAAGGATCGCTCGTACATTCGATATATCGCTATCCGACGTACATGGTGTTCCACAGCACACCGGATTTGCTGGAGATTGGCGGCATTCCTTTTGCCACCGCCAACGAAAAGCCGACGAGACAGGAAGCGCTCAATTACTATCGGCTGGTAGCTTCCCGCGAAAATCTGCGGGTTCATGTTTACGAAACGGTGACCGAAGCGAAGCGGACGGAGGATGGCTTTCAGGTTGCGACGACAGACCGCTTTGCCAAGACGCATCTGTATCAGGCGAAGAAGCTAATCATTGCCACCGGCTACTTTGACAATCCGAACCGGTTGAACGTGCCAGGCGAAGACTTGCCGAAAGTCTCGTCCTTTTACAAGGAAGCGCACCCATACGCGGGATTGAAAGTCGCCATCGTCGGCGGAAACAACTCTGCTGTCGATGCCGCGATGGAGCTGGAACGGGCGGGGGCGCAGGTGACGGTGATTTGCCGCAGAACCGAGCTGTCCGACAAAGTGAAGGCGTGGACCCGGCCTGTCTTCGAGAGCCTGGTCAAAAAAGGGCGCATCCAGATGTTTTTCGGAGCCACTGTCGCTTCGATTGAAGAGCGCGCCATCCACGTCAACACAGCGGAAGGGCTGGTCACGCTTGCAAACGACCACGTGTTTGCCCTGATCGGCTATCGGCCTGACCGGACGTTTCTGCATTCGCTCGGGGTGCACACCGATGAGGAGACGGGCGTTCCGCAGCACGATCCGGAGACGATGGAGACGAACGTTCCCGGCCTCTACATAGCGGGAGTGATTGCGGCGGGCCACCACGCCAATGCCATTTTCATCGAAAACGGCAGATTTCATGGAGAAGGGATTGCCCGCCACATCGTCTCGCAAGGAAACGTTTAGGTTTTGTCTAACGCTAGAACTTCCACTCCAACTGTCTGCCGCCAATGAGGTGGTAGTGCAGGTGGAAAACCGTTTGCTGCCCATGCTGTCCGATGTTTGTCACGACGCGGAAGCCTGGCTCGGTTACTTCCATGATTTCGGCTACCTTTTGCAACGACAGATGCAGGTGGCCGATCAGCTCCTTGTCCTCAGGCTCGATGGCCATGACCGACTGGATATGCTTTTTCGGGATCATCAGGACATGTACGGGTGCGACAGGGTTAATGTCGTGAAAAGCCAGCACATGCTCGTCCTCGTACACTTTTTTGGAAGGAATATCCCCGTTTACGATTTTGCAAAAAATGCAGTCCATTTGCTTCTTCATCCTTTCTCAATCAATCGAAGGTATAAAGCCTACTTCGGCATGGAAGTAGGCTTTACCTGTTTGGGCGGGGGAAGTTTTTGGATGGGGGTGACTTCGGATTTTCAACAGAAACGAAAGGCGTTCGTTTTGGCTGAAACGGCAGCGCGCTGGCTGGCGGACATGCTGGGAACATGGATATATTCAATTCAAGCTATACAACTTAGAAAAGGAAATGCTGCACTATCTCGTGGCAACAAATCATTACAAGGAATCAGACACACTGGAAATAAAAGCAAAATATTCCAAAATGCCTACCTACTCGGTGGATGCCGTGTTCAAGGATGAACCAAATGTGACCTACAATTACACCTTGTATGATGGAAAAGAGTGGTTTCAACTGGGGCCAAGCGATGGAGAAATTGAGGGGAATCAAGACAAATACAAGCATATTGATACAAAAAGATTGCAAGGAACAGAGTAGGAGCCAATCCACGTCAAGAATGTCGGCGAAGTCAGGAGATTATCCTTACAGGGGGACGCTCTCCCTCCACTTGCGGGTTTTCGCAAAACGACATCTTTACGAAAAGCGCATCGGGATGACGTCCAATCGATTGGGAAAAATAATAGAAAGACGAGGAGACTGGCAGCGGAGTCGGAGGCAGTCTTTTCAAAATCATGGCCTCTTTCCTCGTGCGAATGGGGCCTTCTTTCATTCATTGGGGAAATGGTCTGGCAGGGACATCCATCCTAGCTTTTCCCACCAAGGATCACTTGCTTTCTTTCCGAAAAATTTCCTGTTTGGCTCCGAGCGCTGGCTGATAGTAAAGTAATTCTACTATAGCGAAACTCAAGAAGCTTGTTTCGAAAAGCGGCAAAGCTCACCTGCGAGATCGGCCGATCACTTTGGAGGCGAGAGAGCCTTGCCTTTCCTTTACTGGCAAGGCTCATCGGTGCAGTTCGCCCAGGCTTCTTATGAAAAACTCCGCTCCAAAAACCCCAACACCTCCTGCCACGAATGCTCGGAAGCGTGCGCATTGTTTTTCGGCGTTCCGCCGTTCAGTTGCGTCCGCGTGGTGGGGATATACGGAAAACGAATGCTGTGCCCCGTATCCGCGTAGCGCAGATGAACGACGGGGTGGGCAAACTGATTGGCTTTCAGACGTTCGACCATCCGTTCGCAATGCTCGGCGGCGGGCCACCAGTGATCGTCGTCGGCAGACAGCAACAGAATCGGGCCGTTGATCTTTTCCACGGGAATTTCTGCGTCTTCGAGCCACTCGCAGGCACGCCAGGCCGCTTTGTGGATTTGGTCGATGCGCCGGCCGGCATCCAGCCGTTCGCGGGACTCCTGGCATTGCGCCTCGGTCCAGGTGACAAACGGGAGCGGTTCTCCGCGAAACGACCAGGAGGACTGCGGCGAAAACGTTTCCGCGTCCGTGAACGCCCGGTCTGTGCCGATGTTGACCGTGGAGCTGGGGCTGGACGCGATGACAGCGCGGATGTCCGGTTCGAGCGACGCGGTGACCAGCGCCAGCTCGGCGCCTTTGGAGCGGCCGAAAACGGCGATTTGCCCGGGATGCACCGTAGACTGCCGTTTCAGCCACTGGACGGCGCGCTGTACATATTCGATCGGGATTTGCTGGATGTCTGTCGGCAAGTCATCGCATTGAAAATAGGCGAGCGCCAGCGCCGGATAGCCGTGAGAGGCGAACAGGGCGGCAAACTGGGAGCAGGAGCCGATTCCGCCTTCGCTGCCGCCGAGCACGAGCACGGCAGGACGCGGTTCTGGGTGAGGCTTGCTGAAAAAGAGGCCGACCAAGCCGTCCTCCCTGACTTTTTGGATGGAAACGTCGCGTGAGACGAAGATGCGCTTGACGACAGCCTTGGCGACAGGCTTTTGTTTCACCTCTGCCGTCAGGTGAATCTCTGTGGAGCGTGGGGTAAACTGAAAGTCTTCGAGGGAATAGGAGCTGTAATAGCGGAGCGTCTGCACGTTCATCGACCAGAACAGACCCATGGGGTCAATGCCTTCGTACGTGCCGAACAGAGGCGCCTGGGACACAAGATCAACAAAGCCGTTCTCGTCTGCCTGGAAAATGGCATGGGAAGAGGCCGACATCTCTCCGCCCGGCAAACCGTTCGTCATGGTGGCATGAAGCGTGATTAATTGATGCGGCATAAAACCGCTTAGTGTAATATGGACAGGTACATCGAGTAAGGCCGTTGCTGGTGAGACATCAATCTGTGGATGCATCATGCAGGCAACACTCCCCATTGAAAATATGGAATCTGATAACAACGTAAATTATAGTAGAATTCACAAATGCGCCACAGGCGGAAATGTGACGGAACGGTTAACTTGACTTCCAAACAGGGATGTAACTATAATCATTACAACGAAAGGGTGACCGACATGAAAATCAGCAGCCGTTTCTCGATTGCGGTTCATATTTTATCTCTGCTCTCCATTGATGCAAATGCTCACCATACATCGGAATGGATCGCCGGCAGCGTGAACACCAATCCGGTTATTATCCGCCGCGTGCTCGGACAACTGAAAAAAGCAGGGCTTGTACACGTCCGGGCCGGGGCGGGCGGCGCAACGCTTGCGAAAGAGCTGGAGCAAATCACATTGCTGGACGTATATCGCGCCGTCGAGGTCGTGGAGGAAGGCCAGCTTTTTCACATCCACGAGCAGCCGAACCCTGCCTGTCCGG
The DNA here is from genome assembly GCF_057543335.1 of Brevibacillus sp. YAE8. Taxonomy (NCBI): domain Bacteria; kingdom Bacillati; phylum Bacillota; class Bacilli; order Caryophanales; family Paenibacillaceae; genus Brevibacillus; species Brevibacillus sp. YAE8. Next base: position 106,775 of record NZ_BAAIYG010000009.1, on the reverse strand, counting down.
TCGGAGCCAATATCCAGTTCGTCCTGGAGCTGATTTTGCATCGCGCGCAGCATGCGATGGAAGCGATTTTGCAGAGCGTAACGATGCACGAACTGGTCACGGACTTGCGGGAAAAAATGACGGAGCAAGCCCGGTAAGCCATCTGCCATGGCTCGTCTAGGTGAAGGTGAGCCGAAGAAAACGCAGTGTACAGTACAGGAGCGGGACAAGGGGCAGGACACGCGAGTTCCCGTATCCAAAAAGGGAAAAAGGGCGGCAGACGATGACGCAAAACACGCTTCGTCCGCCCGGCTTCTCCTGCGAGAGAAGCCGGGAACAGCGGACAGGATTCAGGCTAGAAATGGCGAAAAATAATGGATATAATAAAAGTATTCAAAAAGCTGCGAAAAAGCCGACAACGGCGTCGGTGCAAGCTTGACATTTTGGTGAGCAGTTGGCACGTCCATTCTCTTTGATGGGAGGTGGAGTATTGCGTCATCGTTATCGAATTATCATCATAGACGACGACCCCATCACGCGAATGGACCTGGTCGAGATGTTGCAGGAACAAGGCTACAACGTTGTGGCTGACGGGAAAAACGGCGAAGAAGCCGTTTCTCTGACGCAACTGTGGGACCCGCACCTCATCATCATGGATGTAAAAATGCCCGTCATGGATGGATTGACGGCTACCGGGATTATCAAAGGGCAATCGGACGCTTCCATTTTGCTGCTGACGGCGTACAGTCAAAAAGACCTGGTAGCGAAAGCGAAGACAAAAGGCGTCTGCGCCTACCTGGTCAAGCCCGTCATGGAGGAAGAGCTGCTGCCCGCAGTAGAGACGATCTTGTTGGAAAAACAAAGTTCGCTGGAAAAGTGAATCGCAACAAAAGCAATGGCGCTTGAACGAAGACGGACTGCCGTCTCCTTTTTCAAGCGTCTTTTTGACGTATAAGAGCGAGAAAAAAAGCGCAAAGGAGCGCTCGAACAACTACCGGTTCTATCCCCACCAGGCAAATTTTGGGTCACATCATCCGCATGGCCGCGATTGCTCAACGACGAGCTGGTCCCGCACGAGTTTTTTCCGGGGAGAAACGCGAAAAAGCAGGATGACCGTTTTCGCTCCCATTGTGCCGGGCGGGCAGGAAAGCAAGGAAGCCCTACCAAAGAAAGCGAGTGAAGCGAGATGAAATTGGCATGCGTCATCCGTAAAGAACATTACCAGTTCACATCCGTTCGCGATGTATTGGCGAAAGCGAGCGAAGAGAAGTCTGGCGACCAGATGAGCAAAATTGCAGCCAACTCCGCACTGGAGCGGATGGCGGCCAAAGTCGTCCTGAGCGAGATGCAGCTCAAGGACATCTACGAAAATCCGGTGATTCCGTACGAAAAAGACGAAGTCACCCGCATCATTTACGACGATTTGAATTTGTCGATCTACAACGAAATCAAAAACTGGACGGTCGGGGAGCTGCGCGAGTACATTTTGTCCTTTTCGACAGGCATGCCGGAGCTTACCCGGATCAGTCGCGGCTTGACCAGTGAAATGATTGCCGCGACCGCCAAGCTGATGTCGAGCATTGACCTGGTGATGGCTTCGCAAAAAATGAGGCACCAGGCGTACTGCAACACGCTCATCGGCGAGCCGGGCAGACTGGCGTTCCGGTGCCAGCCGAACCACCCGATTGACGATCCGGAGGGCATTCTCGCTTCGATGAAGGAAGGTCTGTCCTACGGCTCCGGCGATGCCGTCATCGGGATCAACCCGAACAACGACTCGGTTGAAAGCGTTACCAAACTGCTCAAGATGTCCCACGATTTCATGCAAAAATGGGAGATCCCGACGCAAAACTGCGTCCTCGCCCACATTACCACCCAGATGCAAGCATTGCGCGGCGGAGCGCCGATCTCCTTGATGTTCCAGAGCCTGGCTGGCTCGCAGCGGGCGAATGAAGCGTTTGGCGTCTCCAAAGATTTGCTGGACGAAGCGATGGAGTTGATGCTGCGAAAAGGCACGGCTTCGGGGCCGAACGTGATGTACTTTGAAACCGGGCAAGGCTCGGAGGTGTCGCTGGACTCGCACGAAGGCGTGGACATGCAGACGCTGGAGGCGCGTACGTACGGCTTTTGCCGCCACTGGAAGCCGTTCATGGTCAACAACGTCTCCGGGTTCATCGGGCCGGAAACGCTGTACGACGGCAGACAGATGATCCGTGCCGACCTGGAGGATTTGTTCATGGGCAAGCTGCACGGTTTGCCGATGGGAATTGCCCCTACCTACACGAACCACATGTACGCGGACCAAAACGACCAGGAAATTGCCGGGATGCTGACGACGCTTGCCGGAGCGAATTTTTACATGGGCGTGCCCGGCGGCGACGACGTCATGCTGAGCTATCAGGATACGAGCTACCACGACGATGCCAGCTACCGCGAGCTTTTGGGCCTGCGCCCGTTGCGCGAATTTGAAAAATGGCTGGAAAAAATGGGACTGATGGAAAACGGACGGCTGACAGAGCGGGCAGGCGATTTATCGGTTTTCGACTAACGAGCGGGGAGGGCACACACGATGAAACAGATCAACATGGATGACCTGATCCAGCGGGTCATGGATGAGCTTTCCAAAAAGACGGGGGAAGTGATTCACTTTCCCGAGCAAAAGGTGCGCGGCGTAGAAAATCCGCACAATCTGGAAGCATTGGAGCGGGCGATGGCGAGAACGCCGGCGCGCATCGGGATCGGCCGCGCAGGGACCAGAATGAAGACGACGAGCTATTTGCAGTTTCGCATCGACCAGGCGGCGGCACACGATGCGGTCATGAAATCGATCAGCCCGGAATGGCTGCAGCGGCTGCAACTCCCGGAGCTGCATTCGCGGGCGACGAGCATGCAGGAATATTTGATGAACCTCGACTCGGGGCGGCTGCTGTCCGACGAGTCGGTCAGATGGCTGGAGCAGCACGGCGACAAAGGCAAAGACGTGCAGATCGTCATCTCCGACGGACTGAGCACGTCTGCCTGCGAGGCGACGATTCCGGATTTGCTGCCCGCCCTGCAGCAAGGATTGGCGATGCGCAACATCAGCGTGGGCAAGCCGGTGTTCATTCACAAGGGACGGGTGTGGATTCAGGACCAGGTCGCCAAAATCGTCAATTGCAAAGTCGTCATCTCCCTGATCGGGGAAAGGCCGGGGCTTGCGACGGCAGAAAGTCTCAGTGCTTACATGATTTACAAACCGGACGCCCATACGGTAGAATCAGATCGAACGGTTATTTCTAATATTCATCGGGGCGGGACTTTGCCGATTGAAGCGGGAGCCTATCTCGCAGAGCTGCTGGAGGACATTTTGAAGCACCAGGCGAGCGGAGTCAAATATATGCAACTCCGCGCCCAAAACAGTTAGATTCCTACTGGCACATCCTCCCGTCTTGCACTAGAATACATAGAAGATAACCAATTTCTATGAGGAGTTGCTACGCATGACGGAGCCAAACCAAAACGAACTGGAAACAAAAGCGGAAAAGCCAAAAATCAGCCTGCAGGAAGCGATGAAGCGCAAGTTGGCGGAAAAGAAGCAGGCACAGGCCCAAGCGAACAACCCTGTGAACCAGAAGGCGAAAAACCAGTCGATGAAAAGCCAGTTGACGAAAAAGCCGAACAACCAGCGCAGACGTATGGGCGTCTAGTCTAGTTTTCAAGTGGAAAGAAACGAACAAAGGAGAATTTGCAGCATGGATTTTTTGCTGCGGATTCTCCTTTTTACACGTAAGAAAGCTCCGGTAGCGGAGCCGCCAAAAGGTGGAACGAGAGTTGAAAGTAGAACGATTGCTGGCGATTGTCATGATGCTGTTGAACAAACGCCGGATGAGCGCTCGCGAGCTGGCCGACCGCTTTGAAGTATCGCTGCGCACCGCGTGTCCACGTCCGGGTACGAGACATGTTTGATCCGCAAACGATTGAAACCGCGCCAAACGGCGAGATGACTGTCCGCACGACGATGGCAGACGATGAGTGGCTGACAGGCATGCTGCTCAGCTACGGCGACAGCGTGCAGGTGCTGGCGCCGGATTTCATCCGCCAGCGGATCGCGGATACGGCGAAAAAAATGTTGGCATGCTACGAGACAGACCAGAAACGTTGACAGACAGGTGTCAAGGTAGGATAGCTATACTAGGCATGTAATCCATTCTTTGAACAGGAGCGTGCAAACAGATGAATCCGACGATCGTCCAACTGGGGGAAATGCGTGTAGCTGGTCTGAAAATTCGGACCACGAACGAGGCTGAATGCGGAGCAAACGGGAAAATCGGGCCTTTGTGGCACCGCTATTACGAGCAAGGGTATCCGGCGCGTACGCCCGGGCAAAAAGAGCCGGGAGTCGTCTATGGCGTCTACTCGGATTACGCAAGCGATGAACAGGGAGCGTACTCGTTGCTCGTTGGCGTTGAGGTGGAAGCGGGGGGCGAGCTGCCTGCCGAGCTGACCGTGAAAACGATCCCGGCCGCTACATATGCGGTCTTTACAACCAGAGTCGGCCCGATGGTCGAGATCATTCAGGAGGCGTGGGCGCGCATCTGGGCGTGGTCGCAGGAGTCAGGCGTCAAGCGGACGTTCGTCGCGGATTTTGAGCGCTACGACGGTGTGCACTGCGCCGACCCGAATCAGGCGCAAGTCGATATTTACGTGGCCATCGAGCAGAAATAAGGCGCTATTGCCGCCTTCCGCAAACAGTCGCTTCCAGAGAACGGGAGCGATTGTTTGTTTTTTTCCATGATTTCTTCACAATTTTCGTATAGGCTTAAAGGAACAGGCAACAGAGGGGAGTCCGCAAGCGAACATGGATGGATTGACGAATATAGAAGGCTTGGCAGAATGGATTCGCTCGTGGGGAATGCTGGGAGTAATCGGCAGCATCTTGTTGAATATCGCCATCAGCGTGGCAGGCGTCCTGCCGTCCATTTTTTTGTCTGCGGCCAATGCCGTTGTATTTGGCTTGTACGGAGGTTTTTTCCTTTCCCTCACAGGGGAGGTGCTCGGTGCGGGCATCGCTTTTTTCTTGTACCGCTATGTCATTCGAAAAGCCGATCGGCGCAAAAAGCTGGCGTCGTTCCAATGGGTAGCGGCGATTAACCGGGCGACCCGGGTGCGAAAAGGGCTCGCCGTCGTCTTGCTGCGGCTCAATCCGCTGATCCCTTCGGGGGTAATCAATCTCGGGGCGGCGATGACGAACATGACGTTCGCCGATTTTCTTCTCGCGACACTCGTGGGCAAAATTCCTTCGATGGTGTTTGAGACATTCGTCGGGCACGATCTCGTCTACTTTGGCGAAAACAAGCTCAGGCTGGTGATCGCGCTTGCAGCAGGCGCGCTTGTTTTCCTGCTGTTCTGGAAGCGCGGGAAGGGACAGGCCAGCCAGTCGGAATAAGGGGCAAAAGGAGGCCAGGACATGTCTACGATTTTGCTGGTAGACGATGAACACAAAATTTTGGAGATTTTATCTTCCTATCTGCAAAAAGACGGCTATCACGTGCTGACGGCGATGACAGGCGGGGAGGCTATCCAGATAGCCAGCTCGGCGGCCGTCGACTGCATTATTCTCGATTTGATGCTCCCGGACGTCAGCGGTGAAGAAGTTTGCCAGCGCATCCGCAAGCATTCCCGCGTCCCGATTCTGATGCTCACCGCCAAGAGTCAGGAGGCTGACCGGATTTATGGGCTGGAAATCGGGGCGGATGATTACTTGATGAAGCCGTTCAGTCCGCGCGAGCTGGTGGCGCGCGTGCGGGCCGTCATGCGGCGCTCCGGCGACTATTCGGCGCTCTGCGACGAGTTCGAGGCAGGCCAGCTCACGATTTCGATTCGCGACAAAAAAATTCTCAAAAACAAGGTCGCGCTCGACGTCACCCCGAACGAATACCGGCTGCTCACGACGCTGGCCCGCCATCCCGGCCGGACGTGGAGCAGAGACGAGCTGGTGCGCGAAGTTCTCGGCTACGACTTCGAAGGCTACGACCGCACGATTGATACGCATGTCAAAAATTTGCGGCAAAAAATCGAGGACGATCCGAAGCAGCCTGTCTACATCAAGACGGTGTACGGACTGGGCTATCGGTTTGACGTCCCGGTGAGGAAATGAGGTTTGCGATGAAGCGCATATGGATGAAGCTGGCGCTCGCCTTTATGGCGATGGGCGTCGGTGCCGTACTGATTACGACATGGCTTGCGGTCAAGGAAATGGACGAGCATTTCATGATGTACGCAAACGAGGTGAAAAGCCAGCACAACGAAGAAATTTCCCAGGTGGCGCTCGCCTCCTACCGCGCCAGCCAGGCGTGGGACCAATCCGCTTTTTTGCAACTGGAGGCCGTCTCGTCTGTGCTCGGCCTGCACATTGCGCTGCACGACGCGCGGGGGGAAAAGCTGGGCGAATGGGGGCAAGCGCCGGGCGCTGGACGGGAGGGCGAGCACGCCACGCACGCCGAACATGCCGAGCGCGCAACCGAAACGATTCCGCTTTATGACGGCGGTCGAAAAATCGGGCAACTTGTCATCAGCCACGATGACGAAAATGCGTACATGGCTTTGGAAGGCCATTTTCAATGGGCGCATAAAAATACCGCGCTGTGGACGATGGCGGTTTTGCTTGTGATCGTCGTCGTGCTGTGCATTCCGCTGGCCCGCACGATGGTTCGGCCTGTCGTGCAGGTGAGTGCGGCGGCGCAAAAGGTCGCGCAGGGCGATCTGCAAGTGCGCGTGCCTGTACCGGAACGGCAAGACGAAATTGCCGCGCTGGTCGTCGCCTTTAACAACCTGGTGACGAGCCTGCACGAACAGGAGGAGTTGCGCAAACGGCTGACCGCAGATATTGCGCACGAACTGCGTACGCCGCTCAACACCTTGCTGGCCCAGACAGAAGGGATGATCGACGGCATCTGGGAGGCGACGCCTAAGCATTTGGAGAGCACGCGCGCCGAAGTTCTCCGCCTGATCCGGCTCGTGAACGATCTCGATCAGGTGATTCAGGTCGAGGCAGGCGCCCTGCCGATGCGGCGCGAGCAGGTGAATTTGCGGGATGTCGCCGAGGAAGTCAGCGAAGCGATGCACGTCGCTTTTGCGCGCAACCAGATTCGCTTTCAGTTGGAAGGACCAAAAGACGCCTGGATGACAGGCGATCGGCAAAGAATCGCGCAAGTCGTGGCAAACTTGCTGGCAAACGCGTGCAAACATACGCCGCCCGACGGAACGATCTGTGTGACGATCGAAAAAGCGGGCGGACATGTTAAGCTGCAGGTGCGCGACAACGGCGCAGGCATCGCCCCGGACGATTTGCCGCACGTTTTTGCGCGTTTTTACCGGGGGGACCGCTCGCGGGCGAGAGAGCGCGGAGGGGCTGGCCTCGGGCTGACGATTGCCAAAGGCATCGTGGAGGCGCACGGCGGACAAATCGCGCTGGAAAGCAGCCTGGGCAAAGGAACGACGGTCACGGTGCGCTTTCCGGGCGGGGACGAGGCCCGGACATGATCTTGTCGCCACGAATGCCAGGGCGCGCTATAATGGGGGCATCCATAGACAAACAAGAGAAGAAGGAGAGGAGAACATGTTTGATCTGGCGACGTTGAGCACGTTTTTGGCTGTCGTGATCGGCCTGTTTTTAATTCCCGGCCCTGCCGTGCTACTGACGGCGACACGCACCGTTCAGGGCGGCAGACGTGCGGGAATCATGGCGGGGCTTGGAATCGCGACAGGCGACTTCATCCATACGATTTTTGCCGCTGTCGGCTTGTCGGCGATCTTGATGACATCCGCCTGGGCGTTCCAGCTCGTCAAATTCGCCGGGGCCGCCTATCTCATCTACCTGGGGATAAGGGCGCTGCTGGAGAAACCGACAGACCCCGAGTTGCCAAAAGTATCGCCGCTGCCGCCGGGGAAGGCGTATGTGCAAGCGATCATCGCGGAAGTGCTGAACCCGAAGACGGCTTTGTTCTTTCTGGCGTTTTTGCCGCAGTTCGTCCACCCGGAGCGGGGAGCGTCCGTGATGCAGTTTGTTGTGTTGGGCCTGATTTTTTCCATTCTCGGCTTCTTCTACACGTCGCTGATCGCCCTCTCTGTGCGGCCGCTGGGGCATCTCGTCAGACGCATCTCCTGGATCGGTCGTTGGAGCGGCAAAATGATCGGGTCTGTCTACATTTTGCTCGGGTTAAAAGTAGCGCTGCAGCAAAAGTAAAGCAGGAAAAAAGCGGCATCGTCCATACGAGAAACTCCCTTTTGCCACCGCCAGGCAAGCGTTGTCTGACGAAGCGAAAGGGAGTTTTGTTATTGGGCGTGCGATGCGTTATTTCGCAGCCAGTTGCGGATCGGAAGACTGCTGTTGGGCTTGCTTCCCGGCCAGGCCCGGTTTTTTCGAGCGAATCAGGATGGCGGTAGCGAGCAGGGCGATTCCGTTGATAATGAACACGTAGCGGATCGGGATGGCGCCACCGAGCACGCCGCCGAGCACAGGGCCGAGCATCGTCGCGAGCTGGTTGGCGGACTGGTTCAGGCTGAAGGCTCTGCCGCGAAACTCGGGTTCGGTCACTTTGACGATCATCGCGTTAATCGAAGGGTAAACCGCCGCGAAAAACAGGCCGTAGGCGAAGCGCAAAACCCCGAAGCCGTACAGGTTGGTGAAGAAAAATTGCAGCAGGTTGCCGAAGGCGCCGCCGAGCAAGCCGATGAACAAAATTTTCGTGTAGCCGACCTTGCCGCCGAGTTTTCCCCATTGCGGAGCGGCGATCACGGTGGCAATACCGACGGCAGCGAAAATGATCCCGGCGCTGAGCGAGGCTTCCTGCTGCGAGGCCCCGAGCTGCAACACGTAGACGGTCAACAGCGGTTCCAAGAGCATGACGGAGATCGTGACCATCAGGCTGAGGCCGAGAATCGTCATGAGCGAGCGGTTGGCGATGGCAGCCCGCAAGTCTTCCCGCACGTTGGAGCGGCTGCCGGAGCGGTTCATGTTGGTCTCTTTGACGAGGAAGGTCGCGATCAGCGCCGCTACGAGCACGACACAGCCGGAGAAAAGAAAAGCCTCTGCGTTTCCCCAGAGGTGACTGACTACCCCGCCGACGAGCGGCCCGACAATCCCGCCCGTGGCTCCAGAGGTTGCCATCACCCCGAGAGCGTACCCGACGTTTTTTTCCGGTGTATTCGTCGCTACCAGCGCGATCGCGGCAGGCACGTAGCCGGCGAGCAGCCCCTGAAACACGCGCAGCACCAGGAAAAGGTAAGGATCTGTAATAAAGTAAGTCAGGAAGTACAACAAAGCCAGGCTAAAACCGGATCGGATCAACATCGGTTTTCGCCCGTATTTGTCGGCGAGCGAACCCCAGTACGGTGAGATCAGGGCGCTTGCCAAAAAGGTAATGCCAAACGAGATACCAGACCAGGCTTCCAAATGCTCGTGAACACCCAAAGATGTATGGAGGAAGATGGGCAAGAATGGTATGGAGATCGAGTAGGCTGTGCTGCAGAAGAAGACGCCGACCCATAACACAAACAAATTACGCTTCCATGAAAACTCCATCTTTCTGTTCACAACCTTTGCAGTAGAAAAGCCGGAAATTTGATATTGATTATTCTAGCACTGGTTTTTGGCGCTGACCAATAAAGAAATGTGATCGTACTATTGCAAAAATGAAATAAGGAAAAAACGAAACGGGCACAAGCAACGCGTCTGGCGCATACAAAAACCCCTTTTGACGGAGCGAAAAGGGGGAGTTGCTGTCTGTCAATGCCCGGCAGGAACCGTGATTCCAAGCCGATCTACAAGCTGTTTGCTTTCTTCATTCAATCCCGTGATGAGCACGAATTTATCGGCATCGCGGTATTTGGCGACTACTTTGGAGATGGCGGTTACGGCTGACATATCCCAGACATGCGAGCGGGAAAAATCAATGACAATCTGGCCGGGATCGTTTGGAACATCGAATTGCTCGACAAAGTGCGTCATCGTACCGAAAAACAGTTGCCCGGAAATCGCGTACACGTTTTCACCTGTTTCCCTCATAATAGCTGGTGGAGTGCAAGCGTGCTCGCCAGCATCGCGTACATGGTCCCCGAAGCTCCGACGAAATGCGGAAGCTGTGCCATGAAGATGAGGATCGCCAGTTTTTTTTCACAGGAGGCGATTGTCCAGTCTATGGCGATTCGCCGTGCCCCTTTGCGGACCGAAAGTATATTGGCAAAAGAGGCCGTGATCTGTCCAAACAGAAAGGGGTGGCCTTTTGCAGCCGCAAGCGGGACGAGCCGTGCTGCAAACTGCAAGGGACGCGTTCTTTTGCAAAATGATGATCGATCTTGCCAACAAATCCAGCTATAATGAAAATGATTTTCAAAAAAAGCGTGAGGAGCTGTGTCATGTAGCTTGTCAATGAAAAAGGAGGTGCTGCTGCGATGCTTCGCAGATTTTTTTCTTACTACCGGCCTTATCGTGGATTGTTCGTACTCGATTTCACCTGTGCGATCTTCGTGGCTGTTCTGGAGCTGGGATTTCCGCTCGCGGTAAACATGGTAGTCGATCAGCTTCTGCCGAGCAAAGACTGGGAGCTGATTGTCTGGGCCTGTCTTGGGCTGCTTGCGCTTTATGCCATCAATGCGGGAATGAACTACGTGGTCACCTATTGGGGGCACATGCTCGGGATCAACATTGAGACGGATATGCGCCAAAAGCTGTACGACCATATCCAAAAGCTGTCCTTTCGTTTTTTCGACAACACGAAGACAGGCCATCTGCTGTCACGGTTGACGAACGACCTGATGGAGATCGGCGAGGTGGCCCACCACGGCCCGGAAGACTTGTTCATTGCGATCATGACCTTGGCAGGAGCTTTCATTCTGATGTTCAGCATCAACGAAGAAATGGCGTTGCTCACTTTTGTGGTCATCCCTGTCAAGACCTTTTTTGTCGTGTACTTCAACCGCAAAATGACGAAGGCGTTCCACCGTCTGTACGGAGACATGGCGGATTTCAATGCGCGCGTCGAGGACAATGTCGGCGGCATGCGCGTCGTACAGGCGTTTGCCAACGAGAGCTTTGAAAACAAGCGCTTTGCGGAAAACAACCAGCGTTTTCGTCTGACCAAGCTGTTGTCCTACAAAATCATGGCCCAGAACGCCTCGGTCAGCTATATTCTGATGCGGCTCGTTATTTTGTTCGTGCTGATCTGCGGCAGTTGGTTTGTCATCGAAGGCTCTCTCACCTACGGGGAGTTCGTCGCCTTCCTGCTGTTGACGAACGTCTTTTTCCGTCCGCTGGAAAAGATCAACGCGATTATCGAAAGTTATCCGAAAGGCATTGCCGGCTTCAAGCGCTACATAGAAATTATGGATACGGCGCCAGACATCGCAGACGCTCCGGATGCGGTCAAGGTAGAGGCGCTGAAGGGCGATATCGAGTACAAAGGCGTCTCGTTCGGGTACGAGCAAGGCTCGCGCGTTTTGCAAAACATTGATTTGCGCATACGCGCGGGAGAGACGATTGCCTTTGTCGGTCCGTCCGGCGCGGGGAAAACGACGCTGTGCAGCCTGCTGCCGCGGTTTTACGAGATTGACGGAGGCAGCATCACGATTGACGGACTGGATATTCGCAACATGACGCTGGCTTCGCTGCGCAGCCAGATCGGGATCGTGCAGCAGGACGTGTTTTTGTTCTCCGGCACCATTCGGGAAAATATCTCTTATGGCAAGCAGCACGCAACAGAAGAAGAGATTTGGCAAGCGGCGCGCCGGGCCAAGCTGGAAGACTTTATCCGTGCGCAGCCGACAGGGCTTGATACGATTATCGGGGAGCGCGGGGTGAAGCTGTCTGGCGGACAAAAGCAGCGGCTCGCGATTGCCCGGATGTTTTTGAAAAACCCGCCGATCCTGATTTTGGACGAAGCGACGTCCGCTCTCGATACGGAGACGGAAGCGGCGATTCAGCAGTCGCTCGCGGAGCTGTCGCAAGGGCGCACCACGCTGGTGATCGCGCACAGGCTGGCGACGATCAAAAACGCGGATCGCATCGTCGTCGTGACAGAGCAGGGCATTACCGAACAGGGGAACCATGAGCAACTGCTGGCACAGGATGGCATCTACAGCCGGCTGTATCAGGCGCAGTTCGGCTCGTATCTGGAGCAGCCGCAAAACGCTTTTTCCAGCTAGCGCCCGTCCTTGTGCTGGCGGAGGCGTTTTGGAAGCGAGCTTTTCAATCAAAAAACGGGGGAGAGAGTCTTGCAAACATGGAATGAACCGTTTTTGGCGGAACAGTTTCACCTGACGACTACGCACCGAACAGACGCGCTGCTCTCGATCAAGGCAAGCGATCTGCTAAAAGCCAGACATGCGGAACAGTTGGTGCAGACGTACGCGCCGCTTATCAAGGCACATGACCAAAAGCCTGTCGGCACTTATGCGGCCAGTTGGCTGTCTGGGCTCGCGCTCGGCTTGCAGTACGCGCTGTCTGTATGGAACGTAGCGATTCGCATACCGCTCGACCAGTTGACGATTGAGCTGTACGACGCGGATGGCTACGTCCAGTTCTCTTTCGTCGTGGACGAGTGGCACAAGGCGGAGGGTCCGAGCACAAGCACAGCGCGTTCTGCCTGGCGCGCCGAGCAGTATCGGCAGTTTTACGGACATACGCTCCGGCCGTTGTTCCAGGTGCTGGCTGATGCGACTGGCAATCCGCTGAAAATGATTTGGGGCCAACTGCCGACGAGATTTAACTATTATCTCGATACTTTCGTCCAGGAGGCCCGGGAAGAGGCGATCCGCCAACGGCTGCGCGACGATTACGCGGCGCTTTGCGACGAGCTGGACGGGGAGTGCTTCGGGCTGCCCAAAAATCCGTTCGCGGTCAAAGTGCGCTGGGTGGAGGACATGCGCGACCCGAACAAGCAGGTGCGCCTGAAAAATCAATGCTGCCTGTACTATCAAACCGGGGATGGACAGTACTGCTACACCTGTCCACGGCTGAAGGAAGACGAGCGCGCAGCCCGTCGCCAGGCGGCGCTGCAGGCGTGAGTTCACCCCCCTCCAGCCAGGAGAGGGGGGGTGTGCTTTTTCCTTCTCTGGACAGGGGGCGCATTCTTCCTATAAAGTAGAAAGAGAGGAAGTGTCAGAATAGTTCGGAATTGTGGGACTTGCTGTCGCTGTCCCGTTTGATGACAAACTTTAGGAGGGACGTGGTTCGTATTCAAACAATCGACCAGGATGAGCTGAATCAGACCGATGAAGATCTGTTTCAAGCCATTGTGAACCAGCAGCTCACACTCTATTACCAGCCTTTTTTCGATTTGCGAACAACAGGGATGACGGGGGTCGAGGCCCTGGTTCGCTGGCATCATGAAAAGTGGGGACTTTTGCCGCAACAGACATTGCTGCTGCTTGCCAAAAAAAGCGGCGTGATTCATTTGTTGGAGGAATGGGTCCTGCGAGCCGCGTGCACGCAATGCAAGGAATGGATCGACATCGGCTTCGGGCCGCTGGTCGTATCGGTCAACCTGTCCGCGCATGCTTTCGAGTCTGTCGGATTCGGGGATACGATCCAGACGATTTTGCGGGAAAGCCAGTTGCCGCCGCGCTATTTGGAGCTGGAAATAACGGAATTGGCCGGGGGCGATATGGAGCGTACGATTGGCGTCCTCGCCCAGCTCAAGCAGTTCGGTGTGCAGGTGAGTCTGGACGAGTTCGGAAAAGATCCGGTTTCGATCCCGTATTTATCGCGTGTTCCTGTAGACAAGCTCAAGCTCGATCCAACCTTGATCCAGCAAGCGCTGACCGACGTTGCGCAAGAGGCTGCGCTCAAAACCGCATTGGCGATCGCGCAGACAATGGGCCTGCAGGCGACGGCTGCAGGAGTCGAGAGTCGCGAGCAAGCAGAGTTGTTGGGGGAGCTTCTGTGCGACCTTGCCCAAGGAAATTACTTTTGCGAGCCGCTGCTGGCAGAGGGGCTTGTCGCGAAGATGAGCTCGCAGGGCAAGGCGTTTGCCGATGCGCCAGCGCGCGCAAAGCAGGGGGCGGGCGAGAACCACAACTATTTGCGCGAGGTGCTGCGCAATCAGCAAGGAATGACGTTTACATTTCGCAAGCAGGACGAGCGGTTTATCCATACGTTTTGCGCGGGGGAGTTGATCTACCGGATCGGCTTGACGCCGGAGCAGGTCGTAGGGAACGAGTTGTGCGACATCTTGCCCCGCAAGGAAGCGCTGCGCAAGACAGAGCATTACGAGCGGGCCTGGAGCGGCGAAGAAAACGTCACCTATGAGGGCGTCGTCAACGGCGTTTGCTACCTGGCTGTCATGCGCCCGATCTTCCGGGATGGGCGGGTGAAGGAAGTGATCGCTTCCTGTGTCGACATCACGGAACTGAAAAAAGCGGAGGAAGCCCAGCGGGTAAGCGAAGCGAAATACAGGCTGATTGCGGAAAACATTTCGGATATGATCGTGGTCATTGATTGCCATGGATATGTTACATACGTGTCGCCGTCCGTTCACACCGTCTTGGAGGTATCCCCGGAGGTGTTTTTGCATCAGCATCTGCAAACCATTTTGCCGAGCGAACAGCTCAAACGCGTCTGGCAGACGTTTCAGGAAATTATGGAGTGGAAGCTTCCCAGGGCGGTTACCTTTTCCTGCCAGCACCGCAATGGCAGCAAGCTGATTTTGGAAGCAAAAGGAACGCCTGTGCAAAACGAGCAGGCCGAGGTGGAGCAGATCGTCTTCATCATCCGCAACAGTACGGCGCAGGTGCAGGCAGAGGAATTTTTGCGCAAAATGGACAAGATCGACGTCGTCGGGCAGCTCGCAGCAGGAGTCGCACATGAAATCCGAAACCCGGTGACCTCGATCAAAGGCTTCGTGCAGTTGCTGCGGCGCGACCAGTGGAAAAGCGAATACTTTGATATCATGCTCGCCGAGTTTCACCAGCTCGAAAGCATTTTGCGCGAATTTGTCTTTTTGACCCAGCAAAGGTCCCACCAGTTTGAGTCGCAAAATCTGGCGCAACTGCTGCGCAGCGTCACGCAGGTCGCGCAGGAGGAAGCGCCGGCACATCAGATGGTGCTCGAGATCGACGATGTCGAAGAGACGTGGCTGTGGTGCGATCAAAGCCAGATCAGGCAAGTGTTCATCCACTTGCTCTCCAATGCCGTGGAGTCCATGCCGGACGGGGGGACGATACGCATCCGGGCGCTGCGCTCGGGGCACGATCAGGTCATGATCCAGATTGTGGACAAAGGCTGCGGCATGTCCGAAGAGCGATTGAAGCGGCTCGGGGAGCCTTTTTACAGCACGAAGGAAAAAGGGACGGGGCTTGGCCTAATGATTACTTATAAAATTATTCAGTACCATGACGGGTACATCCATTTTTCCAGCGCCCCCAACCAGGGAACGAAGGTCGAAGTGTATTTGCCGCTGAACAGGCCGACGGATACCGCTTGACGCGCTGCGGCGACAGCAACAAAAAAAAGTCCGATCGGCTGGCGAGGCGGATCGGACTTTTTGGCGTGGTTTATTTGGCGGATGGCGGCTTTTGTGCGGAGAACTGGCTTTGGACTGCCTGTAAAAAGCGTTTCCACGCTTCGGGCAAGTCTTTGCTCTCGTGTTCTGTAGCCGGGGGAGAAGAGGGCTTGGTTTCCTTCACAGGCTCCATCTGACACTATCCTTTCGTATTGCTCCAGTCGTGGCGCAGGGCGAACAGCTCGCGAAGCTCGGCCGTCGACAACTCGGTAATCCAGCCTTCCCCGCTGCCGACGATCTGTTGGCTGAGCGAGAGTTTGCGCTCCATCATTTCGTCAATCCGTTCCTCGATGGTGCCGAGCGAAATGAATTTGTACACCTGCACGTTCCGCCGCTGACCGATGCGGTGCGCCCGGTCGGTTGCCTGGTTTTCCACGGCGGGGTTCCACCAGCGATCGACGTGAATGACGTGGTTCGCTTCCGTCAAGTTCAAACCTGTGCCGCCTGCGCGCAGGGACAGAATGAAAATGGCGCCGCGCTCCTCATCCGGGAGGGAGGCATCCTGAAAACGGGCGATCATCTCGTCCCGTTTTTCTTTTTTGGTGGCGCCGTTCAAAAAGTAAACGGGGCCGTAGCCTTCGCGCGTCAGCACGCGCTGGAGCAGGTTGCCCATCTCAATGTATTGCGTAAAGATCAGGCAGCGCTCCTTTTTTTGCCGAATTTCCTCGACCAGTTCCAGCAGTCGCTCCAGCTTGTGCGAGCGGCTTGCTTCATCCGCCGTAGTGATCTCGTTTAAGATCAACGCGGGATGGTCGCAAAGCTGCTTGAGCCGCGTCAATGTCGTGAGGATGAGGCCGCGCCGTTCCATGGCGGAGACGTTTTCCATCCGGGCGAACATGTCCTGGATCGCGGTTTCGTAGAGCGCGCCTTGCTCGGCGGTCAACGGCACGTATTCCTTGCTTTCGTTTTTCTCCGGCAAGTCGAGCTGAATCGCCGGGTCCGTCTTGGTGCGGCGCAGCAGGAACGGCTGAATGAGCCGTTGCACCGTCTGGATCAGCGCCTGGTCGCGGTCGCGCTCGATCGGCAGGACGAAACGCTGGGTAAAGTCGCCGAGGCTGCCCAAGTAGCCGGGATTGAGGAAGTCAAAAATCGACCAAAGCTCGCTCAGGCGGTTTTCGATCGGCGTTCCGGTGAGCGCGATCCGGTGCCACGCCTTCAGGTCACGGACGGCGGACGCTTGCTTCGTATAGGCGTTTTTAATGTTTTGCGCCTCGTCCAGACAGATCGTATTCCAGGTGATGGAGGACAGCTCCTGTTCGTCGAGGTGGGACAGCGCATAGGACGTAATGACCAAATCGACCCCCTCGATGGCCGGAGCAAAATCTTCTTTTTTCGGACGGGTATTCCCGTAATGAATGAACACGTTGAGCGAAGGGGCGAACCGCTGCAGCTCCTTTTGCCAGTTGCCGATGACGGAGGTGGGACAGATGAGCAGCGAAGGGGACTGGGCGGTTTTTGTCGCCTTCACATGCAGCAAGTAGGTGATAAACTGCACGGTTTTCCCAAGGCCCATGTCGTCGGCGAGACACGCTCCCAGACCGAACTGGCGCAAAAACAGCATCCACGAGCTTCCTTCCAACTGGTAGTTGCGCAGCGTGCCGCAAAACGTGTCCGGCTGCGGCAAAATCGGGATGTGCTTCGTTTCCTGCAGGCGGTGCATCAGCTCCAGCAAATGCGCGTTGAGCTGGACTTCCACCGTCAGCGGGTAAGGTTCAGCGAGATCGTCGTCGTCCGCTGGTTCTTCGGCTTCGACATTTGCGGTCAGGTGCATGCTCATCACGTCGCGCAAGGTCATGCCGTTTTTTGCGTTCGTTTTTTTCAGCGCTTCCTGCAGCTCGGCGAACAGGTCAGGCGTGAGCTGCACCCAATGCCCCCTGATTTTCAGCAGCCGCTGCTTCTGGCGGATCAACTGCGCAAACTCTTCCTCGCTCAGCTCGACAGGACCGAGCGCGAGCTTCCACTCGAAATCCATGACCTGCGAAATGCCCAAAAAAGACTGTCTGCTCGCCCCGACAGAGGAAGAGACTTTCGCCCGGAGCTTCGGTCTGACTCTGCGCGCCTGCTCCCACCACGCCGGCAAAAAGACGTGAATGCCAGCCTGGACGAGCTGCAGGCTGCAGGACGTCAGGAAAAGCCACGCTTCCTCATTGGTAAGCTGGGTGCGCAGCCCGTCCGGTTCGTCAGCGCCGGACGTTTGCCAAGGGAAAATGTCGCGGCATTTGGCCAGGTCGCTTTGAAAACGCCGCCAGTGCTCTTTCCATTCCAGCGGGATGCGCGCGGTGTGCGCGTCTGGAGCGCCGAACTGATGCGGCTCGATCACAAACAGCCGATCCGGTTCTTCCCGATCCTGCAAATAAACCTGGAGCAGCCATTCGCTGGCGGCGTGCGCAGGCTCGACAATTTGCAAACAGGTGCGAAACGGCGTCACATCCGGCAGCCAGCCAATCGATTGCAGCCATTCCGTCTCCTGCAAATGGACGGACAGCTTGTCGCCCATGACGTGCAGCGCCGGAAACTGGGCAGTGAGCTGATCCCAGGCGCGGCCGACCTCACCAAAGGCGTGGACAGCTTCCTCCAACACATGCGAAAGCCACCTGTTGCCGTAGGGCGCAAACGAAGCCGGGGCCTGCTTCGCCCTCCAGCCGAATCGTCCTTGCTTCCATGCGGCAAAGTCTGGGACGATGGCGCCTGCGGCCAGCGTTTTTTGCAGGAACACGGCGACGCCCTGGTATTCCAGAAAACGCTTGTCGACGGAATAAGCCCGGTGCAAAAGCCACGGCGGCGAGGCGAAAAAGGCCAGCGCCTCTGTCGGGCCGAGCAGCAAGCCTTGCTCGTTTTTTTCCACGAACGTGCCGTAGTAGGAGGCTTCATCCCAGGCAAAAAGCGCTCCGGCGAGCTCATCCGGGTCGAGCGCCTGCCCGCTTGGGTCTGCTCCCGCAATAAGGAACTGGCCGTCTGCCAGAAGCTTTGCGGTTAGCACCATGGTTGTAACAGTGTTCATAGGTTCAGATTTCCTCTCCTTAGCTCCTCCTGAAATGCCCGCAGGCGGTTGTGCTTGGCGGACAGTTTGTCCACGAAGCGCTCCCAGTCGGACTCCTGCTCGGCCTTGGCGTAAGTGGCCCGCGCTTTTTTCAACAGCTTGATCGCCTCTTTGTAGGCGGGGCGGTTGCGCTCGCGGATCAGGCGGTTGATCTCGCGCACATAGTACGGATACAGCAAGGACGGATCGGCGTCCTCGATTTCTTTCAGGTGCACAGACGAGATGTCGGCAAGCGGCACCTGATAGGACATTTGCAAATCGACCCATTGCTTGAACTGCTTTTCCTCGTACAAATGCAGGGCGTACTCGGAATAGCTGCTCGGCAGGAAGTTTTTCAGCATGGCTCCGCACTCGTCGGAGCGGCCGACCTGCTTCATCGCTTCTTGCCAGATGGCGATGACCAAGCGATATTGTGCGGCCTCCGCCGACCCGATCAACTCGGTCAGCGCCTCCGTCCAAAACAGAAAGCGCTGCCACTCCTGATTGCGGGCGAAAGCTTTCATGTAGGGCAAGTAAAAACTTAAAGGCAAGCGGCGAATCGGCTTCCAGACTTGCAGGGCGAGCGCGTCCTCGTTTTCCATGACTGAAAAGTGGGCGCGCAGCAGGCGGTATTTTTCGCTTTCGGCTGCGGGCGCATTCGGCGTCTGCATGGCTTGTTCCAGCTCCGCCACCTCTTGTTTGATCCAGTCCGGGTCGGTGAGCAGCGACCACCAGATCATGCGATAGGCGTAGACCCAGTAGAGGGAGGACGTGTCGTTTTCCTTCCATTTTTGGATGATCGTCACCGTTTCAGCGAGCGCCGGGCGATGGTCGGCCCACAATGCCTGGCGATCGGCAAAGTAGATGGCCCCCTCCAACTGCTCGAGCAGCCGTTCCGCCGTCTGCGCCAAGTCCGGATACCAGTTGGACTGGCGGTAGCTCTTGACGTATTGCTGCAACTTTTGCAGGTGAAACAAATTGGCGTGGATGTGAAACAACTGGGCCCGTTCCCGTGGCCATCCCGCGGCGACGGACTGGACGTTTTGGTAGCTGGAAAACATTTCGGAGGAAGCGCGGTACGATTCCATCGCGGATAACAAATTGCGCGTCCAGCTTTCGAAAAACGCCCACCAGTCGGAAACGGAGCTGGCTGCGGTCAGCGGGGAGGAAACGGGGGCGGCCTCATTCCCGTGCAAATCGCTTGCCACTGGCCGATAGCTCGGGATGAGCATGGCGGGAGTGAAGCTCACCCGACGCGGTTGCTGCGCCCTGGATAAAAAGTGGCGCGGGTTTTCGAAGACGCTGTACATCTGAAAAAAAGTAGCGGCGATATGCTTGCAAAGACGGGTGTACGGACAGGTACAGGTGCTGTCCTGCACATCTTCCAGGTCGAGTTGGACGTGGTACACTTGGGTGCCTTGCACATCGCTGCACAGGATGCGGTTGTTTTCGACGCGTGTATTAAAGACAACCCCATCGGAAAAGTACGAATAGCCACGCTCGATGATCGCACTCTCCATTCCTTGCAGGACTTGTTCTCCAGCCGCTACTGCCTGTTCCCGTGTCAACTCTCTTTGCAACATGTGTTCTGGTCCTCCGAACGAAGTGTCATCCCTCCATTATAACGCAAAAGTCGGGGAATGGAAAAAGCAAGAATCGTTACGGCGGCGCGATTCCGTTTAAAAAGGAGAAAAGCTCGTCGTAAAGCGGATCGCCTGACTGGTACAAGCTGACGAGCGCCTGCTTGCGCCCGTTTTTGCCGAAAAACCAGCCGCCCGTGTACCAGGCGAGCGGCGCGTCGTATTGAAAAGGCCCGAAAGCATTGCCATGCCCGTCTGTCCCGCCGGAAGCTCCGGCCCGCAAGTACGCCAGCAGCCGCTCGCGTTTTTCCCGATCGTAGGTGACTCCGAGGTCAAACTCGATTTCGACGCCCATTCCGGCTGCCTCGCTTGCGGCGGCGGAAGCATCCACGCTTTTTTTCGGGTTGAAGTAGTAGTTCGGTTGCAAAAAAGCGAGGTCGAAGCCAAGCTGTGCCCACTCGTTCCAGCCAGCCGCCTGTTGATACGGAATCCAGATGCTCCGAAGCATCCGTCCGGCGTGCGTGCAGCCGTGGATCGCGTCGTTGACCGCCCGGATGACTTGGCGGTCGTCGTGCTTGGGCCCTTGGAAGTACAGACTTTCCTGTAGCCAGTAGAAGCCTTTTAGGCAGAGGCAATCGTCCCACGGCTTTTTGGCCCACCTCGTAAGAAACAGGCACATCCACTCGATGACCGCCTCGATCCGGTAGGCGTCGTCGCCAAACTGCTGCGGATTCGGGTAAGGCAGGGCCACCCACACATTCGTGCGCGACAGCGGCGAGCAACGCACCGCCTGGCAGAGCGCGTCGAGATTCCGGTCGCCAAGGAACAGCTCATCCATGTAGCGCAACCATTCGTTCCAACCAGCGGGAGCCTTGTCGCTGCGCGCCAAAAAGCGGCCTTCCCCCGACTGATTCAAAATCCCGAGAGCCAAAAACAGAAAATCGGTGAACATGCCGCCGTCCGCCAATCCGGTCACCGGATCGGTATGGAAGAGCAAGGGCAAAAAGTCGGTGCACTCCCAAAACTGGTAGTGCGGAGTGCCGTCCGTGCCGATGCTGTAGCCTGTGTACGCGAGAAACAGTTGATCGATCGGGCTTTTTCCGAGCGAGGGATAGGGAGCCATGCCAACACACCTCTTCTCCAAACGGTTTGATCGCGAAAAGGTCCTTCGCTAACACGTATGTCAGAAAGCGGGCGTATATACAGCCAGCCGAAAAGATGGCGGTTCGCCCTCGGGGACGGCATTTGGCGTGGTTCCGCTTGCAGGCTGGGGCTGTGGAACGCCTACAAAATCGGTAGCCAGCCGCAGGACTTACTAGCCGCTGAAAGCAGGCTGGCTATTTTTGGAGCAAGCGGGGAAAGCTGAATGCAGAAAAGAAAAAAACGGGTAAGGATGATTTTGATGGAAGCCGCAAAAACGGGTCCGATTACCCATAAGCGGGCCAAAAAGCGAAGAATCGTCACAAGGGCGCTTGCGATTATCGTCGGAGCGCTGATGGTTGCCGTCGGCCTGGAAATTTTTCTCGTGCCGAACAAGATCATCGACGGCGGGGTCACAGGTCTGTCGATCATGATGTCACACCTGACCGGAATCAAGCTGGGGATTTTCCTCTTTCTGTTCAACTTGCCGTTTTTGTTGGTCGGCTACAAGCAGATCGGGAAAACGTTCGCGATCTCCACGCTGTTTGGGGTAGCCGTCATGTCGCTCGGGACGAATTTTTTGCACCACGTTCCCAGCTTGACCGACGATTTGCTGCTGTCTGCCGTCTTTGGCGGCATCATTATCGGGATTGGCGTCGGACTGGTGATTCGCGCAGGCGGGTCGTTGGACGGCACCGAGATCGTCGCGATTTTGCTGACGCGCAAAAGTCCGTTTTCCGTCGGGGAAGTCGTAATGATTTTCAATATTTTCATCCTCGGCAGCGCGGGCTTCATCTTTGGCTGGGACCGGGCGATGTACTCGCTGATTGCCTACTATATCGCGTACAAAATGATCGACTTGACGATGGTCGGCCTCGAACAATCGCGCTCGGTCTGGATTATTAGCGACTATCCGAACGAAATCGGGGACGCGCTGTCTGCCAGGCTGGGACGGGGGATTACGTATTTGCGCGGAGAGGGCGGCTACTCCGGGGACGACAAAAAAGTCATTTTCTGTGTCATCACCCGGCTGGAGGAAGCCAAGCTCAAATCAATCGTGGAGGAGATCGACGCATCCGCGTTTCTCGCGATCGGCCATATTCACGACGTATCGGGAGGGCGGTTCAAGAAAAAAAATATTCATTAACGGCGAGCGTGGCCGGCTAGGCCAGTCAGGCGCAAACAGGACAGGCAAGCAGCAGATGCTTGCTTTTTTCTGCGTGTCTGCCATTCCTAACTGATTATCTTTTCTGAAACTTGAAAATGATCTATTGATTTTTAAGCATTATGAATTTATGATTTGTTTACTGAATATGAAATAGTAGTTCCGAAATTCGGAACAAAATGAGAAAGACGGGTGAGGCAAGGTGAGGATAGACGAGCTGTGGAGTACGAACGGCTTTTTTCGGGCCAGCAAAGGGAGCAGCGCCCCTGACGGAATCGTCTCGAAAATCACGGTTCCGTCCGAGCGCACGAGCTGGGAATCTGCCGCGATGGCAGAGCTGGCCAGTCGGATCGGTTTGCACCTGACCGACTTGCCGCTGCCGATTTTTGAGCACTTGTTCATTTTCGATCAGCTCGATGAACAGGCTCTCCCGGTACAGGGGGACAAGCCGCGTACTTTGCGGATCGTCGTAGGGTACGAGCAGGCATGGCTTGCTTCGGTTTTGGGCGAACGCAAAGCGGCGCTACTCGCTCTGCACAAGCTGCGGGACAACGGCGAAAAAGAGGCAGGCATTCTGTATGTGAGCGAGGGCGAAGACGAGTCGATTCTCGTCATTACAGGCACATCGCCGCAAATGACGTTGCTTTCGGCACGCGCGCTCGTATCCGGGGAGTACAGGCAAGATGCAATAGAGCAGGCGGGCTTCGGCCATCAGCGCGCGATTTTGATTGCGCCAAAACCGGCGGCTCCGTTGACCGCCGAAAAGACGGCGACCATTCCAGGCAACAACCGCTCCCGGACTTTTTCGCTGCACGAACTGTTTACGACAGAAGGGCTGTACGAGCAAAACGACGGGGAGCTGCTGCCGACGCTGGACGTGTTGTTGTCCATGCCGGATGGCTCGCTGGAGAAGACGGTGGCGGCCG
Source organism: Brevibacillus sp. YAE8 (assembly GCF_057543335.1). Lineage (NCBI taxonomy): Bacteria > Bacillati > Bacillota > Bacilli > Caryophanales > Paenibacillaceae > Brevibacillus > Brevibacillus sp. YAE8. Next base: position 83,430 of record NZ_BAAIYG010000009.1, on the reverse strand, counting down.
TGGAGCTTGGCGCGCGCCTCGCCTTGTCTGCGGGCTATGTGCGCACGCCTGTGACGCGGTGTGCAGGGGAAGAAAACGAGGCGGGGCGGTTTGAGATTGTCTTCGAAACAAAAACGGCCCCGGCTGCTCATGGAGAGAGCCGTATGGAGCTTTCCGAGGACGGCAAGCAGTTGCGGATCGAGAGCGATGCTTTGCATCTGGTCGGTTTTGTGCGCGAGCTGCTCGCAGACGGATTTGCGCCGCTTTCCGCAGGACAGCATTTCGGCTGGCGCCAGCGGTTGTTCGCCTTAAAGAGCGACAGCCAAGATTTGTCGTTGCGCGCGTCTCTTGGCTTGCAAACGTTTTCGCTGCGGGAGCGCACAGAGATCGCGCGCCTGGAAGTACCGGAGCATTTGGCCCGCCCCACAGAAGTATGGGAGCAGTATGTGGGCGGCGGTGGACGAGCGGGTGGCCCCGTGCCGCTTGCGGTTACGGAAGAGCTGCCTGTCTGGACGGCGGAGTGGAGCGATCCGGGCGAATTAGCAGAGATGGAAGACTATTTGTTGGCCGTTGTGCAAAAGCATGCCGAACATTCCGGGGGAGCCGCTTTGGAGATCGAAGTGACGACCACGGCGAGCGAGCAGACGTTTGCGGCGTGGGCGAAAAAGCTGGCCGGGCAATGCAGGGAGCGCTACGGCGTCGAAGTCTGGTTCGCGTTTCGCGACGCAAACAAGTCGGGGCTGAACTGGGCCATGCAGGAGGTGTTGCCGCAAATCGTCCAGCTCAAAGACGTGCACAGCGTCGAACTGCGGGCGAGGGCGTTTCGGCCAGCGGACAAGCACTTCGACCTGGTTCACCGCTTTTTGCAGGAGCTGTATCCGTTTGATGCGATTTTGGCCGACAGCCTGTCGCTTCCGCTCGAACGCATTCGCCTGCAGCTTGCAGAAGATTCTGCCGCTCCGATGTTTTCCGTGTGTGCTTTTGCCGAGTCGAAAGAGGTGCTTGCCGACTGGAGCTGGGAAGGCTGGGCAGAGAGCAGGCCGTACATGCCGGATCAGCCGCAGCGCGGTCGTGTGCTCGTTCCGTTTGCAGGCGTCCGGGTAAAGGAAGCGCAAACGCAAAACGAGCTTGCGAGGAAACCGTTTGCAACCAATCCGTATCGCTTTTGGCAATGGTACCAGGAGCAGGTGCTGCCGATGATTTTCCGGCAGGTAGGGGGCAATCCTGGCGTGCCGAAGTTTTCCCGGCTGGAATGCCATGTCGGGATGGATGCCGTGGAGAAAAAGCTGCCGCATCTGGAGGAGAACAGCTCCGTCCTGGAAGCGCTGCACGAAGATATTTACTTTTACACGTTGCACGCCATGCACAACCACGGGAAAAAGGTCGGGGACCCGGAGTGGGACGCACCTGGCGGAATCGTGCCGTTCATGCACGTCGAACAGGGCGGCAAGCCGTGGGCGCGGATCGCTTTGTACGCCTTTCCGACGGAGCATGCGATCACGGCGGTCGACGCGAGCGGCGCGGCGACGGTCATCCGCCCGTTTGCGGGGATGCCGTTTCGGGATGCGGTAGCGACCGGGCTTTGCCGCAAAGAAACCGACTGGTCGGTTACGCTCGAAGGGATTGCGGACGCTACGCTGAGAGAGCAGTGCCAGGCATGGCTGGGCTTTTCCATGGCGCAATCACAAGCGCAGCCTGCCGACCAGCAGCCAATCGCGCAGCAGGCTACTACAGAAGCTTCCAAGGGAAAGTCGCTTTGGGAGGACGTTTTCACAGGCGAGGACGTGGAGCAGTGGCTCGCACAACACCGCGAGCAAGTGCCCGGACAGGTCGTGCCGCTCGATTTTTCGCTGAGCGGCCGCTGGATTTGGGCCGTCGAGCTGTTCGCCCGAAAAGCGCAGCACAGCTTTGCGACGAGCACGGCCAAGCACGCGCTGTACAGGCCGACGTTTTTCATCAACGCAAGGCACCACGCCAACGAAGTATCGAGCACGAACGCCGCTTTGCAAATGATCGCCCAGCTTGCAGACGATCCTTCTGTCCTGGAGGCGGTCAACCTCGTCATCATCCCGCTGGAAAACGTCGACGGAGCCGCGCTGCACGCGCAGCTTGCGCAGGACAACCCGTGCTGGAAGCACCACGCCGCCCGCTACAACGCATGCGGACTGGAATTTGCCAAGTATCGGTTTCAAAGCGGCGTGCCGTTTGGCGAGAGCCGGATTTATCCGAAAGTATGGGAGCGCTGGGCGCCTGACATCGTGCTCGACGACCACGGGATTCCGTCGCACGAATGGATTCAGCCGTTCAGCGGCTACAACAGCCCGCCGCGCTTCCCGGTTTCGTACTGGATTCCGAGCGCGCGGATGTACACGATCTGGCGCGCGCTGACAGAGGCGACCCCCGAGCAGCGCGAAGCCTACACTTCGCTGCGCGCAGCCCTCACCGCTTCGCTGCACCAGGACGCGGCTGTCGCGCAGGACAACGTCGATTGGCTCGCCACATACCGCAGATGGGGCCATGACTTTGACCCGCAGCATTTTCCGATTGAGCTGTCGAACGGAAGCATTGCCTACACGCGGGACAGCCCGATTAACCGCAACTCTCATGATCTGATCGAGCGCTTCCCGGAGTGGGTGACAGCCGACCTGATGACAGAGGTCAACGACGAGACGGTGTATGGCAAAGAATTGCAAGCGTGCCGACACGCCCACCATGTGGTCCACCAGGCAATTGCCGACTGGATGAAAAATCGGAAAGTAGCAATAGAGGAAATCCGGGAGCACGAGGCAGATGGCACCATTCGCATCGGCCTCATCCGCAAGCGCCCGCTTTAGATTAGCGCTCATTTGAGAGGAGACTACCAACATGGTTTTGATTGGTGTTGCAATCGTGATTATCGGCTTCATCGTGCGGCTCAACCCGCTCCTGGTGGTGACGGTCGCGGGGCTTGCCACCGGACTGCTCGCCAAGCAGCCGCTGTATGAGATCATCGAGCAATTTGGCAAGGCGTTTACAACGAACCGCTACATGGCGATTTTTATCGCCACCTTGCCCGTCATCGGGCTATTGGAGCGCTTTGGACTGCGCGAACAGGCAGAAGCGCTCGTCTCCAAAATCAAGGCCGCCACGGCAGGCCGCATCATTAACGTCTACTTTTTTATCCGCGAGGTCGCTGCCGTGTTTGGCCTGACCTCGATCGGCGGCCATGCGCAAATGGTGCGGCCGCTCGTCGCGCCGATGGCAGAAGGAGCGGCGGAGGCGAAGTACGGCAAAGACCTCCCCGACGACGTGCGGCAAAATATTCGCGCGCACTCTGCGGCGGCCGACAACATCGGCGTGTTTTTTGGCGAGGACGTCTTTATCGCGATTGGCGCAATTTTATTGATGAAAGGCTTTTTCGACCAGAACAACATTCCGTCCGATCCGCTGCAAATGGCGATGTGGGCCATTCCGACCGCGATTGCCGCGTTCGTCGTGCACAGCATCCGCCTGATTTTGCTCGACCGCAAGCTGGACCGACGGCTGGGACAGCGCAACAGCAAGCACACATCGACAGGCAAGGGGGAATAACCGATGTGGATTTCGATGGAAGCGATCTATGTATTTCTCGGTTTGATTGCGCTTGGCGGCAGCCTGTTTACGTTTGTGGACAAGAAAAATCGGCGCCGCTTCACCTCTGGCCTTTTTTATGCGCTCTACGGGATTTCCTTGCTGCTCGGCAGTATCATCCCGCCTTTTGCCATGGGACTTTTAGTCATTGTGATGGTGCTGATCGTCGGCTTGGGCGGCTTGAAGGTGGGAAGCTACGGCGAAGCCTCCGCTGAGGAGCGCAGGCAGAACCGCCAGCGGCTGGGCAACTGGCTGTTCGTGCCAGCGCTGTTGATTCCGCTGTTGACGATTGTCGGCAGTCTCGGCTTCAAGGACGTGAAAATCGGCGAGCTGTTCGTGCTCGACCAGAAAAACATTACGCTCGTCTCGCTGGGGCTTGCGACGTTGATCTCGCTGCTCGTCGGGATGGCGCTGACCAAAAGCAACCCGTTGACACCTGTCAAAGAATCGCGGCGCTTGCTGGAAGCGATCAGTTGGGCGGCTGTGCTGCCGCAGATGCTGGCTACGCTCGGAACGATTTTTACCAGCGCAGGTGTCGGGACGGTCGTCTCTGATCTGGTTGCGCACGTTATTCCGACGCATTCCTTGTTCTGGGTCGTCTTCGCCTACTGCGTAGGCATGGCGCTGTTCACGATGATTATGGGCAACGCGTTCGCGGCTTTCCCGGTCATGACGGCGGGCATCGCCATTCCGCTATTGATCGGCCAGTTCGGCGTCGATGCGAACCATCTGGCGGCAATCGGGATGTTCGCGGGCTACTGCGGCACGCTCATGACGCCGATGGCAGCGAACTTCAACATCGTGCCCGCCGCGCTGCTCGACTTGAAAGACAAAAACCACGTCATTCGCGTGCAGTTCCCGACAGCGCTCGTTTTGCTTGCGTTCAACATCATCCTTTTGTATCTCGTCTCGCTGTAGGCAAAAACCATCTGTTGTTTTTTCTTCCTGGCAACAATAATGATAAAATATGGACAAAAACAACCAGATCGCGAGGATGGAGAAGTCCATGATACAAAACCAGAACAAAACAGTCGTGAAGTCGATGGAGCTGCTCAATCTGTTCATCGACCACGACAGATTGAGCTTGAACGAGATGGTCGAGCTGACGAACATGCCGAAAACGTCGATCCATCGCATGATCGGCTCGCTCGAAGGAATGGGCTTTTTGCAGAGGGGCGAGGACGGCAAATTTTCGCTCGGGCTGTTGTTTTTGCAGTTCGGCCAGTTGGTGTCCGAGCGGCTGGATATTCGCCAGCTCGCTTTGCCCGTGATGAGCGCCCTGCGGGACGAAGTGGAAGAGGCGGTCAATCTCATCGTCCGGGACGGAAAAGAAGCGATCTATATCGAAAAGCTCGATACGCCACACCCGGTACGGCTCTATACGAAGATCGGGCGCAGATCGCCTCTGTACGCCGGGGCCTGTTCGCGAATTATTTTGTCTTTTCTGGAAGAAAAGGAAAGAGAGCAGTATTTGCGCGAAGTGGAGCTTGCGCCGATTGGACGCGGGACGATCACGGACAGGGACGAGTTGCGCAAAGCAGTGGCGGATGCGCGGGAAAAAGGGTACACGATCAGCTATTCGGAGTTGGAAAACGATACGGTAGCGGTCGCAGCGCCCATTTTTGACCACATGGGTCGTCTGCATGCAGGCATCAGCATCGCTGGACCGCAGGAGCGGTTCACCGAGGAGCGGCTGCCAACGCTGATCGCCCATTTGACGGCTGCCGCAGAGCGCATTTCCACGGCGCTGGGCTGGAGGCGAGCGAGGCGAAGCTGATTCATAAAACAGATAGCAGGGACAGGGGAGAGCGACGATGAAAACCATTTTGGTAACAGGCTTTGACCCATTTGGCGGCGAGCCGATCAACCCGGCGTGGGAATCGGTCAAGCGACTGGCTGACGTCCGGTCGGAACGGTATCGCATCGAAACAAGACAAGTGCCAACGGTGTTCGGCAAGTCCATCGAGCTTTTGCAGCAAGCGATTCGCGAGACGGAACCTGATCTCGTGTTCTGCATTGGACAGGCTGGCGGCCGGCCGGACATTACCGTCGAGCGCGTGGCGATCAATGTTAACGATGCGCGGATTCCCGACAACGAAGGAAACCAGCCGATCGACACCCCGATTGTGGAAGGCGGGCCAGCGGCTTACTGGTCCACGCTGCCGATCAAAGCGATGGTCAAGGAAATGAGGGCGAACGGCATTCCCGCTTCCGTTTCCCAAACGGCAGGAACGTTTGTGTGCAACCACCTTTTTTACGGACTGATGCATACGCTCGCGCAGCAAAACGCGGCGATCCGCGGCGGCTTTCTCCACATTCCGTACTTGCCCGAGCAGGCAGCGAAGCACCCCGGCCAGCCGAGCATGTCGGTGGAGACGATCGCCAAAGGACTGCAAGTCGCGATCGAAACAGCGGTGCGCCTGGAGCAAGACATCGTCGAAGGCGGCGGACAAATCAGCTAATACGAAGAGGAGGACAACTCCTCTTTTCCTTTACTCTAAAATTCGGAATGATTATACCGATTATCGGAACAAAAATGGAATAGGAGGGGAGTAGGTTGGAGCAAGTCGCGTTTTTTCCACTCGGCGACTCGGGAATTGTCATCAAGCTCGGAGACGCCATTGACCAGGCGACACAGCAAAAAGTAAAGGCGCTCGCCGACTATTTCGAAGAGCACCCGCTTCCGGGAATGGTCGAATACGTACCGGGGTACACGTCTGTCACGGTGTATTACGATCCGGTGGCGTGGTACGATCCGCGCGCAGCGGACATGCCGTACGAGCGGTTCAAGGCGCTGCTCGCGGGGCAGCTTGTGCACATTCGCGCGGATGAACAGACGAAGCCGCGGCTGGTGGAGATTCCCGTCTGCTACGGCGGCGCGTTTGGCCCTGACCTGCTGGATGTGGCCGCGTATCACGGCATCACCCCGGATGAACTGATCCGCATTCACTCCGGGCAGGAGTATCTCGTGCACATGATCGGCTTTGCTCCTGGCTTTCCGTATTTGGGCGGACTGGACAAACGCATTGCCACCCCGCGCAGGCAGTCGCCGCGAACCGCGATTGCGCCGGGAAGCGTCGGAATCGGGGGAGAGCAGACGGGCGTCTACCCGATTGAGAGTCCGGGGGGCTGGCAGATTATTGGCCGGACACCGGAGCGCCTGTTCCGCCCGGAAGAACAGCCGCCGAGCTTGCTGCGCGCAGGCGACAGAGTCCGCTTCTGTCCGATCTCGGAGGAACAATACGGGAAATGGGGGCAGATCGGGCCATGACCATGAGCATCGAAGTCCTATCACCAGGCTTGTACACGACCGTTCAAGATTTGGGCCGATACGGGTACCAGCGGCACGGGGTGATCGTCGGCGGGGCGATGGACACGCTGGCGATGCGCATGGCAAACATGCTCGTCGGCAACGAGCCGAACGCCGCCGTTCTGGAGCTGACGGTAAAAGGGCCAGTGCTGTTGTTTCACCAGGATGCGCTCTTGGCCGTGTGTGGAGCGGACATGCAGCCTGCTATAGACGGCGTGCGCATCCACAGCAACCGTCCTGTCTGGGTGAAAAAAGGCAGCACGCTGAAGTTTGCCCATGCCAAAAAAGGCTGTCGCGCCTACCTTGCCATTGCGGGCGGCTGGGAGGTTCCGCTCGTCATGGGCAGCCGCAGCACGAATGTCCGGGCGGGCTTTGGCGGGGCATGGGGCAGGACGCTCCGGGAAAAAGACCGACTCGAGCCAGGCAAGCCGAGCGAGCTGGCGCTGTTTTTCGCAGAGCAGTTGCAAGCGAAAAGCAAAGCGCGAAACGCTGGTTGCGGCGAGATGGACTGGTTTGTCCCGCAGCATGTTTTTCCGTACCAAAAAGACGCGGTCGTCCGGGTCATGCGCGGAGCGGAGTTCGGCTATTTTTCCGAGGAGAGCCGCCGACAGTTTTTCGCGACGCCGTATCAGCTCGCGGCGCAATCCGACAGAATGGGCTATCGTTTGGAAGGGCCGCAGCTTGCGCTGGAGTCGCCGCTGGAACTGATTTCCGCCGCCGTCTCTACGGGCACGATCCAGGTCCCGCCGAACGGCCAGCCGATCATTTTGCTCGCGGACAGGCAAACGGTTGGCGGCTACCCGAAAATCGGCCATGTGGCGACCGTTGACTTGCCGATTTTGGCGCAGTTGCGGCCGGGCGATCGCGTGCAGTTTCAGGAAGTGTCTTTGCGTAAAGCCCAGCAGGCGCTGTACGAGCAAGAAACCGAGCTGCAACAAATCAAGCTGGGAATCCAAATCAACGCGGGATGGAGGCAGAGCAAATGAAGGTTGTCGATTTGAACTGTGACATGGGGGAGAGCTTTGGGGCGTATCGACTGGGCAACGATCAGGCGATTTTGCAGCATGTAAGCTCCGCGAACATCGCCTGCGGCTTTCATGCGGGCGACCCTTCCACGATGCGAAAAACGGTGAAGCTGGCCATCGAGAGCCGGGTGGCAATCGGGGCGCATCCCGGACTGGCCGATCTGGTCGGGTTCGGCCGCCGCAACATGGACATCTCCGCCCAGGACGCCTACGAGCTGGTCGTCTACCAGATTGGCGCGCTGCAAGCGTTCGTCCAGGCGGAAGGAGGCGTCATGCAGCACGTCAAGCCGCACGGAGCCTTGTACAACATGGCAGCGACGCGTCCCGCGCTGGCCGAGGCGATCGCCGAGGCGGTTTACCGGGTCAATCCGGAGCTCGTTCTGTTCGGACTGGCTGGCAGCGAATTGACGCGGGCCGGGGAAAAAATCGGGCTGTGCACCGCGCACGAAGTGTTTGCAGATCGGACGTACCAGGCGGATGGCACGCTGACGCCGCGGACGCAGCCAGACGCGCTGATCGCCGACGAAGCCGAGTCGTTAGCCCAGGTCGTGCGCATGGTGACAGAAGGCAAGGTGCAGTCGCTGCAAGGCGTCGACGTGCCGATTCGCGCGGACACGATCTGCATCCACGGGGACGGTGCGCACGCGCTTGCATTTGCAGAGAGCATTCGCCAGGCGCTGCAAGCGGCGGGCGTCTTTATTCGCTGCATCCGCTCATCATAAGGAAGGGTAATCCGCCTGTTTTTCTGGGAAAAAGGGCGCTTTCCTCCATCTGACCCGCTTTCTTTTGCGACGAGGCGCGCCAGGCTCTTTCGCGAGAGGATAGCAGGATGAAAGCGCACGGGATGGGGAACAATCAAGGCAAGGAGCAGTCGGGTAGTCGAGAACACAGGAGGGAGAGGTTTCCTGCGTGCACGTAAACTGCGATTCATCTTCCTTGAAAGCCGAGCTGAAGCAAGAGCTGCTCAGCATTTCCCAGGCGATGGAGCAAAGTCTGCTCGCCCTCGACCAAGAGGAAGGCTGCTTGCTCGGTACGTTCGACCATATACGCAGCAGATTTAGCCGACTGGAGACAGTGGCTGCCTCGTTTTACTTGCAATGCTATCTCGCGCCGTACACGGAAAAATACATAGACTTGACGATTGCCGTGCAGCATTTGGCCGAAAAACGCCAAGGGGCCCTGATCGTCATCGAGCGCGACGACTCCCTGGCCGAGCATTTGCAGGCGGGCATTCCCATCGGGGCTGTTTTGAGCTATTCGCTCCTGGAGTCGATCTTTTTTCCGGGCAGTCCGCTGCACGATGGGGCGGTGTACGTGCGGGACAATCAGATCGTTTCTGCGGCGAACGTCCTGCCGTTGTCGCACATTGCCGTCGGCGAAAAAAAGCTCGGGACACGGCACCGCGCCGCCCTGGGCCTGAGCGAGCAGAGCGACGCGCTGGTGATCGTCGTCTCCGAGGAGACGGGAAAGGCGTCCTTTGCCATGCAAGGCAGGCTGTATCCGATCATCACGCCTGCGTAGGCAACCAAAAAGAGGATCATGGCTCCCGACAGGGCCTGATCCTCTTTTTGGTTGGCTGAAAGCGTGCCGTTCGGCTCATTTGGCTTACGCCCAGTTGCCGTTGCGGAACAGCGGCTCACGCACGCCGTCCGCTGTCTCGCCGTCGATGTTCATCTCTGCGGAGCCGATCATGAAGTCGACGTGCACCAGGCTCGTATTGATGCCGCGGGCTGCCAGCTCTTCCTGGCTCATCGCTGCGCCGCCTTCGATGTTGACCGAGTAGGCGCTGCCGATCGCGAGGTGATTCGAGGCGTTTTCGTCAAACAGCGTGTTGTAAAAAATGATGTTGGACAACGAGATCGGAGACTGGTGCGGCACAAGCGCGACTTCGCCGAGATAGTGCGAGCCTTCATCGGTCGCAACGAGTTGCTTCAAGGCTTCTTCGCCCTTTTCCGCGCTGACCGAGACGATTTTGCCCTGCTCGAACGTCAAGGTGAAATTTTCAATCACATTGCCGTGATAGCTCAAAGGCTTCGTGCTGCGGACGGTTCCGTTTACGCCGTCTTTTTTCGGCGCGGTGAACACTTCCTCGGTCGGCATGTTCGCCATGAACGCCGCGCCTTTTTCGTTCACGCTGCCGCCGCCGATCCAGATGTGACGGTCAGGCAGCTCAATGGTCAATTGCGTGCCCGGCGCCTCGTAGTGGAGGTAGCGGTACTGCTTGGCGTTCAGTTGCTCTACTTTGCTGTTCAGCGTGGCATGATGCTCGTGCCACGCCTGAACAGGATCGTCCGTGTCCACGCGCGTCGCCCGGAAAATCGCGTCCCACAGGGCAGGCACCTGTTCGTCGGCGGGCAAGTCAGGAAACACCATGGCCGCCCATTCCGGCGACGGGACAGCAATCACGCTCCAGCTTACCTTGTCCGACATGGTGTAGTTGCGGAACGTCCGCAACGCTTGTCCCGCTGCCTTGTTCGCAGTCGCGATTCGCTCCAGCTTGACACCTTTGAGCAAATCCGGGTTGGTCGAGTTGATGTACAAAAACGCCGCTCCGTTTTCGGCCATCTCCTCCAGCCCTTTTGCCTTCCACTGCGGGTAATCGGCAAAAGCTTCATCCGGCGCGAGGTCGTATTTCATGCGGGTCAGCTCGTCATCGGTCCAGTCGATATGTACGTGTTTGGCTCCTGCTTCATACGCTTTGCGCGCCACCTTGCGCACGAACGGAGCAGCGGAGAGCGGAGCAGTCACAACCAGTGTTTGCATCGGCTGTACATTGACGCCGACTTTTACAGCGAGATCGGCATAGCGGTCAAACAAAAGCTCGAAAGACATAGGAAAGCCTCCTTTTCACTTGCGTTCAGCACCTCTCTATTATACCTGCACAACGGGAGTTGCTCGCTAGTCATTTTGAAAAAATTTCCTTGGAAAGCGCAGAAACAGACAGATTACGGAAGTTTTCGCGACATTTTTCGTTTATTTATTTTTTGGAATGGGAGGAAAATTCAAACGAGAATCAAACTTGAATAATAGAAAACATTTTATTGTAGGAATCATAAGGAGGCAGACACAGTGAAGACGAGACAGACGCGTGACCAGGTAGCCGTGGAATATACATGGAATCTGGATGACTTATTTGCCAGTCAAGCAGCGTGGGAGCAGGAGCTGGACGAGATTATCAGCCAACTGCCGGCCGTAACGGCTTTCAAAGGGCAACTGCACACAGGCGCAGAAACATTGCTGGCCTGCCTGGAAGCAAAAGAAGCGATCGAGGTTCGCGCCAATCTTGCAGCTACCTATGCTCGCCTGCGCTCATCCGAGGACGGAACCAATCCGCAAAATCAGGCAAATTCCGCGCGTGTCGGGGACGTCGTCTCCAGGCTGAACGCAGAGCTTTCGTTTGTGCCATCGGAAATTTTGGCCTTGCCGGACGGCACGATCGAGAAGTTCCTGCAAGAAGAGCCGGGTCTTGCGCCTTTCCGCAAAAGCCTTTCCGATCTGCTGGAAACCAAGCCGTATCGGCTGTCTGCGGAAACCGAAGCGTCGCTTGCCGCACTCGGCGAAGTATTCGGCGCTCCGTACACGATCTACCAGCGCGGGAAGCTGTCCGATATGTCATTTGCGCCCGTGCAGGACGGGGCCGGAGCAGAGCGCCCGGTGTCTTTTGCCCTGTTTGAAGCCGACTACGAAATGTCTGCGGACACGACGCTGCGCCGGGCTGCCTACGAATCGTTTTCAAACACGCTTGCTGCCTACCAAAACTCGTTTGCCGCTGTGTACGCCACTGAGGTGAAAAAGCAAACCGTGCTGTCCAGGCTGCGCGGCTTCGAGACAGTGACTGACATGCTCTTGCACACGCAGCAAGTAACACTGGACATGTACCACAACATTCTCGATATCATCGGCACAGAGCTGGCGCCGCACATGCGCCGCTACGCCAAGCTGAAGGCGCGCGAGCTGGGGCTTGAAAAGCTGAAATTCTGCGACCTGAAGGCGCCGCTTGATCCGGAATTCAGCCCGCCGATTACGATTGAGGAAGCGGGCCGCCTGATTCAGTCTGCTTTGCAAGTAATGGGACCGGAATACTCCGCAATCATGGAAAAGGCGTTGAACGAACGCTGGATCGACTACGTGGACAACGTGGGCAAATCGACAGGAGCGTTTTGCACGACACCGTACGGCAACCACTCCTACATCCTCATTACGTGGTCGGGCAACATGCGCAGCGCCTTCACGCTGGCTCACGAGCTGGGGCACTGCGGCCATTTCACGCTGGCGACCCGCGAGCAAAGCTATACCAATTCGCGTCCGTCCTTGTACTTTATCGAAGCGCCGTCGACGATCAACGAGCTGCTTCTGGGGCAGCACATCATGGCGCAGTCCGACGATCCGCGCCTCAAGCGCTGGGTGATTTTGCAACTGATGAATACGTACTACCACAACTTCGTGACGCACTTGCTGGAAGGCCGCATGCAGCGCAAAGTGTACGAGGCGGCGCAAAACGACGTGCCGCTGACGGCAAAAAAGCTGTCGGAATGGAAAGGGCAAGTGTTGGCGGAGTTCTGGGGAGACGCCGTGGAGCTTGACGAGGCAGCCAGCTTGACGTGGATGCGCCAGCCGCACTACTACATGGGGCTGTACCCGTACACGTACGCGGCGGGCTTGACCGCTTCCACCGCGATGGCAGCGAGCATCAAAGAGGAAGGACAGCCAGCCGTCGATCGCTGGCTGGAAGTATTGAAGGCGGGCGGCACCTTGAAGCCGCTTGAACTGATGCAAAAGGCGGGAGTGGACATGTCCCAGCCGCAGCCGATCCGCGACGCTGTCGCCTACGTGGGCAGCCTGGTAGACGAACTGGAAAGGCTGTTCTAGTTGTAGCCGGGCCAGCCGTTCGCGCAGGCAAACAGGAAAAAAGGCTTGTGATGGCGAAACCGTCACAAGCCTTTTTCAACGTCATCTTTTTACAAGAAAGATAGGAGCGCAGGAAATGACCGAATTTACAGAGCGAGCCGTAAAAATCATCGCCAGCATCCCGCCGGGTAGCGTCATGACGTACGGACAGATCGCCGCCTTGGCGGGAAGTCCGCGCGGAGCCAGACAAATTGTGCGGATTCTCCACTCCATGTCGCAAAAATACAAGCTTCCGTGGCATCGGGTCATCAATGCCAAAGGCAAAATCGGATTGCAGGACCGCGATTCCATGAATTTGCAAAAAATGCTGCTGGAAGGCGAAGGCGTAGCAGTCTCCGAGGCAGGGGAGATTGACCTCGAACGCTATCAGCACCATCCCGATTCGCTTTAGGCAGCTTGACCGCCTTCGTGTCGCCCAGCCCAGCCCAATCCGGCTCGGCCTAGCCTAGTAGCCTACTTCCACAGAGGCAATGACGACGTAAGCCAGATCGTTCTTGTCATCCTTTTCCGCGATCACGACGCCGCTTGACGTCAGCATGCCGCCGTCCACGACCTCAAACGACACTTCTCCGTACGGCAATTCGGCGCGCACGGTGTCCAGATCGAGCTTGTCGCGGTCGGCTGGCACAGCGAGGCGGACGTTGACCTTCATATTGTGAATATCGTTTCCGGGCAGCACGGAGCGCAGCCCTGGCATCGAATTGTGATGGATCGCGTTTTGGACAGCGCGAACGGCTGCTTTCGTGACGTTTTGCCCGTGGAGATCAATCCCCATTCCGATTTCGATAAACATGACCTTGTCCATTGTCGCATTCACTCCTACATTTTCCTTCGGTGTTCCTCTTTCATCTTACCACGAATCGCGATTTTTTCGCTCCTGACGTCTTGTGTTTCTCCACAAGTCATGTCATCATTACACTTTGGCATCATTGCTCGATGATTCTTTTACCATAATGGAGGCAGGTCTGAAGTGGAACGGTATCCTTTTGCCCACGATCCGGCCCAGCCGTTCATCCCGCAGGTGAGCGACTGGGTAGCGGACGTTTTTTACGATACGTTGCCAGAGGCGGGCTTCGAGGTCCGCGATGAGCAAATCTACATGGCGTTTCAGCTTGAACGGGCCTTCCAGGAAAAGCGGACGATTTTCGCCGAGGCGGGAGTCGGGACGGGCAAAACGCTCGCCTACCTGCTGTACGCGGTCTGCTATGCCCGCTATATGAGAAAGCCGGCGATCATCGCCTGTGCCAACGAGTCGCTGATCGAGCAGCTCGTGAAGCCGGAAGGGGACATCGCCAAGCTGGCCAGGCACCTCAACCTGACGATTGACGCGCGACTGGGAAAATCGCCGGACCAGTATATTTGCTTGCGGAAGCTGGACGAGGCCCGTCACCAACTGGATGGCGATGAAGTTTTCCAGGAAATTTACGAGGGGCTGCCGTCTTTTGTGCACACGCACGAAGCGCTCCAGTCGTTTTATCCGTACGGGGACCGCAGTGCTTACGCGGCATTGAACGACCAGCAGTGGGCGAAGATGAACTGGGATGCGTTCCAGGACTGCTTTGTCTGCGACAGGCAGCATCGGTGCGGACAGACGCTGTCGCGCGACCACTACCGCAAGTCTGCCGATCTCATCATCTGTTCGCATGATTTTTACATGGAGCACGTCTGGACGTACGAGGCGAGAAAGCGGGGCGGACAGCTTCCGCTTTTGCCGAGCCACAGCTCTGTCATTTTTGACGAAGGGCATTTGCTGGAGCCTGCCGCGCAAAAGGCGTTGACCTACAAGCTGAACCACGCCGTTTTTGAAGAGATCATTACGCGGCTGCTGCAAGGAGAGATCAGGGAGTCGCTGGCCGTCGCCATCGAAGAAGCGATCATCCAGAGCGAGGAACTGTTTTCGCGCTTGAACGCCGAGAGCAAGCCAGTCGCGGGCTCCGCGCGCAAGGAAATCGTGTTTCATCCCGAACTGATTGCAGCCATTCACCGCTTTACGAGCCTGATTGGCTCGATTGAAGAGGAGCTGGCGCTGGAGAGCGGCCTGTACACGCTGGACGACTTTCAGTTGCGGATCGTCGAGGAGCATCTGGAAATGATGCAGCTCGCTCTCGGCCTGTTCCAGCGGCCCGATCACGTCATTTCCTGGATGAGCGAAGAGTGGACAGGCCCGACCTTGGTCGTCATGCCCAAAATGGTGCAGGAAGTGCTCCGGGAGCGCGTTTTCTCGCAAAACATGCCGATCGTTTTCTCGTCTGCGACTTTGTCGGTAGAAAATTCGTTTGCCTACATCGCGGACAGCCTGGGCATTGAAGACTACTTGTCGTTTTCCGTCGCTTCCCCGTACGACTACGCGGAGCAGATGGAAGCTTTCGTTCCGCCGCTGTCCTGTACGCAGCCGTTTGCCGAAAAAATGGAGCTGGCTGTCGCCTTGCTGCAAAAAACCGGGGGACGCGCGCTGCTTTTGTTTTCCTCCCTGGAAGAAATGCGGGAGTTCAAAAACGCGGCGGAAGCGTACCCTGCGTGTGCCTCGATGCGTTTTTTGTACGAAGGCGACGCGGAAATCAGCCACCTGATCTCCTGTTTTCAAAACGACGAGGAAAGCATCCTGTGCGCCGTCTCGCTATGGGAAGGGCTGGATGTGCCGGGGCCGTCTCTCTCGAACGTCATCATCTGGTCGCTGCCGTTTCCGCCGAACGATCCGGTGTTTGCCGCCAAGCGAAAAAGCGCAGCGTCGCCGATGGAAGAGGTCGACCTGCCGTACATGTTGCTGCGACTGCGCCAAGGGATTGGCCGCCTGATTCGCACCCGCGAGGACAGAGGCATCGTCTCCATACTGAGCCCGGAGTTGTGGAGAGACGAACAGTTGCGAAAGCACGTGCAGAGCGTCTTTCCCGCAGGCGTGCAATGGCGCGAGACGCTTGCGAGCGAGGTTGTGTAAGCGAGCTCAAGCTTTGGGCAAGACCGCTTTTGGCTAGGTGCAAAAGTCCAGCGGGGCGCACGTGCGGCGCTTTGCGAAGAAACGGCGCTTCCGTCGTTTCTGTTCCAAAAAGCAAAAAGGCAGGAGCCAGATGGATGGCGTCCTGCTTTTTTTGTGCGTAGCGGTTTTCGTTTTTGCCGTAGCGGGTGCAAGCGCGAATGTTGTTACTCCGGCATGTTGCCGACGGTCGAATCGACGACGAAGTCCCGCTGGAAGCCCGCGTATTTGACCTCGGACACCATCCCTTTGGCCGCATGCCCCAGGTCGTGGCAGTGGAACATCCACTCGCCGGGATTGTCAGCCGCAAAGGCGACGACGTAGGACTCGCCTGGCAGCACATTCAAGGTGTCCTTGACCAGCGGCGAGCCGGACACGGGCTGGCCGTTTTTGCTCAGCACCTGGAAGAAGTGTCCGTGCAAATGCATCGGGTGGACGTCCTCCGGCGAGTTGTTGACGATGGTCACCTTGACCCGGTCGCCTTTTTTTACATCCAGCGGAGGGACGTTCGGGAACGTTTGGCCGTTGATCGTAAACACCATCTGCCCGTCGCGCGAGTCGGTGTTCAAGTCCATTCGGTATGTGATATCGTACGGCTGCTCCAGCGAAAAGCTGCTTTGGGCCGCTTCGCCGTATCGGGTGAGATCAATGACCGGGAGTTGACCCGACTCCGGTTTGGCCTGCGCCGCTTCGTAGCCTTCGTAGACGATAGGCACGGCAAGCGATTTGGCGCCAGGGTTGTCGCTTCGCTCCTCCAGCAGCCATGTTCCCGGGTTGTTCGCTACAAATTCGAGATCGTAGCGCTCGCCGGGGGCGATGTTGAGCAACTGTCCGCTCGTGAGCGGCGGATTGTGCAGCGGCTGCCCGTCCGTGGAAACGATTTGGAACGCATGTCCTTGCAGGTTCAGCTTGTGCGACAAATACCCGGCATTGATGAGGCGGATGCGGACTTTTTCGCCTTCCTTCACGCGCAGCGGAGCGATGGCAGGTCCCGTCTTCCCGTTGACGGAAAAGATCGTGTACATGAGCGGCATCATTTTCGCGTCGCTCATGTTCGCCATGTCGTGGCCGCTCGCAGCAGAGGTGGCGGGAGCGGCGTGGTCAGCACCGTGGTTCATGCCTGCCATCGAGCCGCCGCCACCGTGCATTTCGGCCATGCTGTCGTCCTGCATCCATTCGTCGAGGACGAGCGTGACGTCTTTGTCTGCTGGCTCCGGCGTTTTCGGCTCGACGACGAGCGAGCCGTACAGCCCTTTGTCGACCTGCCTGGAGCTGTTTTGATGCGAGTGGTACCAGTACGTTCCCGCCACGTCGACCTTGAAGCGGTAGGTGAAGCTTTCGTTTGGCTTCACCGCATTTTGCGTGACACCGGGGATGCCGTCCATGTTGTTTGGCACAGGCAGCCCGTGCCAGTGGATCGTCACCGGCTCCGGCAGTCCATTTTTCAAGGTGACGGAAATCGTCTCGCCCTGCTTGACGCGAAGCTGCGGTCCAGGGACGGTTCCGTTGTAGGTCCAGGCTGTTTTCATCGTCTGGTCGTCGAGGTGCAGCATGCTCTCTTTTGCCGTGAGGGTGAACGTATTGCCCGTCAGCACCTCCATGGCATTGTCGCCTGACGCAGTCATCGGTTGGGAGGGAGCAGCCGGTTGCTGCGTCGCGCTTTGGTCGGCTCCCATGTCGTGCCCGGCGTGGCCCGCGGTCGTCGCTTGCTCGGTCGAGCAGGCGGACAGAAGCAGCAGACCGCCCAGCAAAAGCGGGAAGGCTGTGCTTCGTAACGATGATTTGTTCATGATTCTGGCGTCCTCCTTTGCGCACTTTCGAAAAAAGCGTAGCAAAGGAATGTGGAGAAACCATGAAGGCGCGAGGGACGGGGAGGAAAAAAAGCGGCTTTTTCTGCGGCGGGAAAAGCGGGAAAGTGGCAAAGCGTCAAATCACCAAATCACCAAATCACCAAAGCACAAAAGCGTCAAAATGCCAAAATACCAAAATACCAAGGCGCCGCCCAACGGCCAGTCCAACGGCCAGTCGCCGCGCCTGTTTGAATCGGCGCTCGCCAGCGCGTGCTTTTGCGCGTCGCGTTTTGGCCGTTCCAGGCCATGAACAGCGATCAGGCGAAAAAAGACAGCGGCATCCCGGCAAGTGAGCCATGGTGCAGGCAGCTCATGCCGCTCGTAAGCAGTCTTGACCAGCACGCAGCAGCCAAGCCCCGTCACAGCGCCAACCGTCCCGCGCCATGAACAGCGACCAGGCGAAAAAGGACAGCGGCATCGCGGCAAGCGAGCCATGGTGCAGGCAGCCCATGCCGCTCGTACTCAGTCTGACCAACACGCAGCAGCCAAGCCCCGGCACAGCGCCAGCCGTCCCGCGCCAAAAACCCCGACGGCGAAGCCGAGAAAACAGAGCCGGAAAAACAAGGCTTGCTTTTGCAAATGTATGACACTTCTGTTACGATCTGAGCGAAACCGGCGAAGAGAGCGTGAAAAATGCTATAATGGAGTATCCTCCATGCAAAAATGAAAGTAGATTGGGACAGGGATGGTGTTCACTTTTGGGTAACGTGGATTTTGCAAGCTTACCTTGGAATTTGTTTTGGATCGGAATCTCCTATTTTTTGGTGACCGGCGCTTTCTTCTGTATTGGCTTTATGCGTCTTGTATCCCAGCGGGTGAAAAGCGGCATCGTCTGTATGGTCATCGCGGTCATTAGCGGGGGACTATTCCTGAACTATTTGTTTACTCATCACATTTAATTTTCGAAACCGTGGCTCTGCCAAGCCATGGACGAATCCTGGTTGCATCTATACCGGATCAGAATGATCTGGACAAAACATCCCATGCGGGCCTGATGTGTATCGGACATCCTGATTCGATAGCAGTACATAGTGGAGCTGACGGTGGAAACGCGCCGTCAGCTTTTTGCGTCTGTCCGGCCCGGAAAAAAGAGGCATGCCGCCCGGAAAAATGCGCATAAAACCAGGCCATTTGGCTGAAAACAGAAGCGCTGCTCCCTGTCTTTTGCCGCAGCTTTTGGCGCCTGTGATTTCCCGGAAAAAATCGGCAGGGAATGTAAACAATTTGTAACGCGTTTTTGTCTTTGTGCGTCTTATAATCAGGATACAAGAGGTTGCCGGGCACAAAGCAGAAGGCATGAAAAAGGTGACCGGGCAACTGATTTGGGCCGATCAGATTTTCTTGCAAAAATCCGGTCGGCACCGATGCAGCGAAGGCTTCGTCCACATCGTTGGGAAAGTCTGGTTTGCGCACAAAAATCAGGAAGGAAAGAGGGGAAACAGCCATACATAAGAAGAAGGCGCACACATTACGGAAAGTACGTAGGGCACCACATCCTGAATACGGGCAATGATGATTGGAGGATTCATTTTCCATTGCAGATAATGAACGAGACCAACCCCCGTTTTCTTCAGCCAACCTTTAAGAAACCTGGGGTTTTTGCATTCATATAGCACGCAATTCCCGATGTGTAATGACTGCCCCCGTCAACTAATAACGAAACAGAACGGAATTAAAAGGGGAGAGTGCAGATGAGCTGCATGGCGAGCACGGTAAGCAAGAACAAAGCAATGGTTTTTTCGAATGGCAAGGATCTGACGCACAAGCAAGTGGAAGTACGGACTCGCCAAACAAACAGCAGAGGAGGCCGCCACCATGCCTGAACCGATCAAGGCTTCCAACAGCCGTTACATGCCCGGAATCGACGGGCTGAGGGCACTGGCGGTACTCGCAGTCATTATTTATCACTTGAATTACAATTGGGCGCCGGGAGGACTGCTCGGAGTCGGGATCTTTTTCGTCCTCTCGGGTTACCTGATTACTGATTTGCTGATTGCCCAGTGGAGCAGGCACGGGCGATTGGATATGAAAGACTTCTGGCTGCGCAGGGCCAGACGGCTGTTGCCGGCACTGTTGCTGCTGATGGTCGTCGTCGTGATGAGCGTCGCGCTGTTTGTCCCGGAGCAAATGGGACGCTTGCGCGGGGATGTGTGGGCGGCTGTTTTTTACGTCAGCAACTGGTGGCTGGTCTTTTCCGAAGTATCGTATTTTGAAAAGTTTGGCCCGCCTTCGCCGCTCGGTCACCTCTGGTCGTTGGCTGTAGAGGAGCAGTTTTACTTGATCTGGCCGCTCCTGGTCGCGCTCGGGCTGTCCGTGGTCAAACGCCGCGGCCCGCTCGTGATGCTGACGCTCGGCCTGGCTGCACTCTCGGCAATCCTGATGGCCGTGCTGTATGTGCCGGGAGAAGACCCGAGCCGGATTTACTACGGAACCGATACACGGGTGTTCGCCCTTTTGATCGGTGCTGCTCTGGCCATGATGTGGCCGAGTCGCAAGCTGACCACGAACATCTCCGGCAAGGCGCGTCTGACGCTGGACGTGGTCGGAGCCGCGAGTCTCGCGATTTTGCTTCTGTCGATCTGGAAAACGAACCAGTACGATGACTTTTTGTATCAGGGCGGGCTGGTGCTGCTGTCGCTTGTAAGCGCGCTTTTGGTAGCTGTCCTCGCCCATCCGGCAAGCGCTCTGGCGAAGGTGATGGGCTGCAAGCCGCTCAAATGGCTCGGCGTGCGCTCGTACGGCATTTATTTGTGGCATTATCCCGTAATCGTGCTCACGAGTCCGACTGGTATGGAGGACGGAGGCGTGATCGCGGTCGTGCGCGCCGCTCTGCAACTTGTCGCTTGCATCGTGCTGGCCGCCTTGTCCTGGAAATACGTCGAGGAACCGATTCGCCACGGCGCGCTGGGCAGACTGTGGGCGAACGTCGGCTCGGGCAAAAAGCGGGGGGCTTCCAAGCGTTCTACCCGCATCCTCGCCACAGGATGCGCCTTCGCGCTGTGCGTCATTTACTTTGGAGTCGCGACCTTGACTTCCGGCGCTACCGCTGGCAACAGCTCCCCGCAGCCAAAGCCGGTGGAGTCGGCCTCCGCCGCAGACGCTGCGGGACAAAAGGAACAGGCTGCCGAGCGCGCCGGAAAACCGTACGGCCCGGAAGTGCCAGCCGTTGTGAAGAAGCCGGACCCGGCACCGAAGCCAGACCCGGCACCGAAGCCAGATAGCCAGACGGCGGCAAAGCCGAAAAACGAAACAAAGCCAAACGCAACCAAGCCTGCTGCGGACAGCACCAAGCCCGCGCAAAATCAGGACAATTCCGCCGATTCCAAACAGCCGAAAGCTTCGGATGCGCCAGCCGTCGCTGTCCAATCCGGCAAAGGAATTACTGCCATCGGCGACTCGGTCATGCTCGACGTGGAGCCGTATCTGGAAAAGCTTTTGCCCGGGATCGTAATTGACGGCAAGGTCGGTCGACAAATGTCGCAAGCGCCTGACACGATTGCCGCCTTGAAAGCGCAAGGGCGGCTCGGCAATCGCGTCATCATCGAGCTGGGGACGAATGGCTCCTTCAGCAAAGGCCAACTGGATAAGCTGCTAAAGGCATTGAATGGCGTGGAGCAAATTATCGTCATCAACACGCGGGTTCCGAAGCCTTGGGAAAGCGTTGTCAACCAGACTTTGGCAGATGTGGAGGCAACCCATCCGAACGTCAAGCTGATCGACTGGCATGCGGCCAGCGCCGGGAAAAACTCGTACTTTTACAAGGACGGCGTGCATCTCAACTCCGAGGGCGCACGGGCGTACGCGCTGCTCGTAGCCAGCGCGCTCGCTCCGACCGAAGCGGACAAGGAGAGCGAGGCGCAAGCACCGAAGCCAAATGAGGAAAAGCCGCAACAGCAACAGCCAGCGGCTCAGGAGGACAACAAGCAGGAGCATGCGCAAAAAGAACCGCAGGAAGCGGAAGAAGCGCAGCCATAAACGGAATCGCACAAAACAGGCCAGTCTGCCGAAAGGGGGCTGGCCTGTTTTTATGTTGTGAGAGCTGCTAGTAGTAGTATTCACGTCAGCATCCAGACTGGCAGGCAAACAGCCGGACGCCGCATTTGTCGAAACAGTTGCCATCTGGATCGTTGTGGAATCGCACCGGATAGCGCTATAGTGAACAAGACAGGCCCGATCGCTGGAACGTCATAGGCGGCAAGCAGTCCCATCGACTTTGCTGCCAAAACATAGAGGCGCCTGGCAAAAGAACAAGGCAGTTAGGTGGAATGCACATATGACTTTAGAAAAACTAAGCGTGCTGGATTTGTCGCCCATCTACGGGGGAGTCGATCCGGCTGTTGCCCTGCGGCAATCAGTGCTGCTGGCCCAAACCGCTGAAGCGCTCGGCTACTGCCGTTACTGGGTGTCCGAGCATCACGACATGCCCGGATTGGCTTCGTCTGCGCCGGAAGTTTTGCTCGCGCATATCGGGGCACAGACGAGCAGCATCCGGATTGGGTCGGGAGCGGTGCTGCTGCCGCATTACAAGCCGTACAAAGTGGCCGAAGCTTTTCATCTGCTTTCGACCTTGTACCCTGGGCGAATCGATCTTGGCGTCGGCCGCGCGCCGGGAGGCTCTGCGCATGCGACGATGGCGTTGAACGACCATTTTTTGCAGCAGGTTGGCCGGATGCCGGAGCTTGTCGCGCAACTGGCTGCCTTGCTGGGCCACGCGTTCACCGTCGAGGGCGAGCCTGTCCTCGCCCGACCGCTCCCGCCACAGCCGCCGCAGCTATGGTTGCTCGGGACCAATCAAAAAAGCGCGGGCTACGCCGCGGCAAACGGGGCAGGCTACGCGTTCGGCCTGTTTATGAGCGAAGCGGAAGGGGAGGACGTCATTGCCGCGTACAAGCGAGACTACAAGCCGTCCGTCCGGCAGCCAAAGCCGGAGGTCATCGTTGCCGTCGGCGTCATTTGCGCCGAGACGATGGAGGAGGCGAGCGCCTGTGCGCAAGCGAGCAGCGCCGCGTTCCGCAGGCCGCCGATCGCGGGCGATCCGCTTTTTGTCCGGGAAAAGCTGCAAGAACTGGCAGAGCGCTATCAAGCAGCGGAAATCATGGTCATCACCGACATTCCGGATTACGCCAAACGGCTGCGCTCCTACGAGCTGATTGCCCACTCCGTCTTTGACCTTGGTTCCCCGGCTTGCCGCCAGACATAAATTGGGGCAGAGTATGGCGCATCTGCACATGGACTTTTTTGGCCTTCTCATGTACGATTGCATACGGGATTCCATCATGTAACGGGTGAAAGAAGGAAAAAACGATGATTCGTTCATACTTGCTGCTGCTTTTTTGTGTGACGCTGTGGGGAAGCAACTTTGTGTTCGGGAGCATGCTGGTCAAAGAGTTTCCTCCGCTGTTTCTCGCCGATGTCCGGCTGATTTTCACGTCGCTGTTTTTGATTTTGTACGCCTGGCTGACGAAAAAATTCGTGAAAATTACGCTGCGCGAGTTGGGGCTGCTCGTCTTGCTCGGACTCGTCGGCACCTTGGCCAACCAGACGGCGTATTTCAACGGCCTGCTGACGACAGACGCCACGACCGCCTCGCTGATCCTGTCGCTGGCGCCGATTGTGACAGCCGTTCTGGCCTCGCTGTTTTTGAAGGAGCAGTTTACGCTGCGCATGAAAATCGGTTCGGGCATCGCCTTGCTCGGCACTTTTTTCGTCGTGGGGATTGGAGCGGGCCTCTCCATTTCCAAAGGCGTGCTGTTGATCGTCATTGCGATGGTGACGTTCTCGGCGTCGATGATTATCATTCGCAAGCTGACGCAGACGATGCAGCCGTTCATTACGACGGTGTATTCGACGACGGTCGGGACGCTGTTTTTGACGCCTGCGGCGATGCTGACGCTCGATTCCACGGCGCACATCAGCCATGAAGCGTGGGCGTGGGGCATGTTGATCGTCACCGCGATTCTCATGCAAGGCGTGTGCGGGATCGTCTGGAATTCGCAGTTGAAAATTGTCGGGACAGGGAAGGCGGCAATTTTTCTCAACTTGCAGCCGTTCGTGGCGATGCTCGTCGGCTTTTTGCTGCTCGGCTCGCAGGTGACCGCGATCCAGGCGGGCGGCTCTCTTTTGATCGTCGCAGGCGTCGTCGTCGCCAGCGTGCGCTCGAAGCGGTCCGCGCAGGCGGCGGCGCAAAGGCTCGCCGATCGTCCGAATCGCTGCAACGTTTAGAACCATACAAAAGCCAAAAACCAAACGGCAAAAAACCAGTCCGCCACGGCATCGCTTCAAACGCGCACCGTGTCTCAGACTGGTTTTTTGTACTGTACAGATAAGAATGGATAAGATGGTTATCCAGCATATGTGCAACTAAGGCTGAGCCAAGCGGTTGGCGCGGCCAAGTTTTCTAATCGGGCATGCGGACGATTGTACTTACGGGCTGTCCGATAAAGCGGGGAGAACGCGGTAAATTTTGCGCGGGCGTCCGCGATTGGTCGGGGTTTCCTCGCCGATCTGCTCGATGACGTTGTGCTCCGCCAGATCGCTCAAAATCCGTCTGGCATTGCGCGGCGTCATGCCCATCCATTCGGCCATTTCCGCCGCGCTGATGTAATTTTGCCCCAACGCCTTTTGCACCGAAATGATTTTGTTCAAGGTCGTAATGCTGACCCCGGCCTTTTTCAGTCCTTCGCTGATCTCCTTGTCCTCTGTCCAGTACTCGTAGCTGATGCTTTTGGCCTGGCGCAAGGGGCCTTCGATGGAGCCGTCGTGATCGACGAGAATCGCGGCGTTTCCGTGCTTTTTGGCGTGGACGAGCGCGAGCTGCGCGTTGCGTTCGGCCGCCAGCGCGGTGACGCCAAAGCCGATGCCCATATTGGCTGTCGAGTTGGTGAGCAGCATGATTTTTTCCAGCAGGCACGTCGGATGGAACGCCGGGTTGTCTTCGAACGAGCCGCGTGTAGAAAACAAAATGAACTTGTAGTTGCCCAACGAGACGAAGCTTCCCGAGATGGATTCGGTGTAGTCGAGCACGATCTCCTGCAGCTTGAGGTCGAGGCGGCGCAAATCGTAAGCGTTTGCAGGTTCATTGGCGAGCTTGTCCATATCGGATACTTCCAGCAGTTGCACGGCGATTTGCGACCGTTTGAAGTGCAGCGTCTCGCCCTCCTGCAAAATTTGCTTGAAAATTTCGCGGAACGTCAGACGGGTGAAGCCCATCCGGTACACCTTGATCCCTTGGCGCTGCAGTTCTTCGGTCACGGACAGCATCCCGGTGACGCAGGCGTCTACTTTTCCTTCCCGGACGAGAGCCGTGTGATAGGCGACGAGGTGGTTGGTGAGCCGGAACTCCTGGTACGGATTGAGATACGGCTGCTCGCACGTCAGCCCAAGCTCCTCCAGCGTTTCGCGAAAATGCATTTCTGATACGGTATCGAAGCTGACGCGATCCAGCGATAGCCCGTCGCGGTACACCAATTCCAGGAGCACCTTCGTCAGCACACTGGCGTTGATTTGCGGATAAAAAGCTTTTTGCTTGTGCAAATGCTGCTTCGCCATCGAGTAGGGGCCAATCCCGGAGAAAAACCAGATATCTACCTCCGGCTCGTTTTCTACCACGATCGTAGCCGCTTCCTCCGCGCGCTGGTAAACAAACGGAATCAGGACGAGGCGGTCTGCGAACTCTCGTCCCACCTTTTTCATCAATTCCACGGAATCTTTCGGACCTACTAAGCCGACTCTTATAATCATCATGTCCTCCAACTAAACGGTAAAGTACGGGATAACCTATTCGTCACGAAGTGGATCGATCCTCTTTTCGGCATTATCGTATCGTTATATTCCTGATGCCAATGCCATAAATACCCAGCCCAAGCAAAGGAAATCCAGCACGTGAGCAAAAGGCGTTTAAGGGATGTTTTAGGGAAAAATTCCGTATTAGCGTAGTTTACTATTAGAACAGGCGAGTTGCAACCGATGAAAAAATTATGAGTAAAACAAAAAAATCAGAATTGACATTAAATAAAGATATCACTATATTGTTGATTTAAGGAATGTTTTAGGTTAATTTCCGTTAAAGGGGGCCGAACGAGAGAGAAGCACGTTTTTTGCAAGCCTGGATAGGGGGAATAAGAAGAAAATGGCGCGTTACTTGTTAAAACGAATTTTGATGATGGTCGTTACGCTGTGGATTATCGTTACGCTGACGTTTTCCTTAATGCACATGATCCCGGGCGATCCGTTCGCCTCGGAATCCGATCAGCTCCCGGAGCAAATTTTGCTCAACTTGCGCGCCAAGTACCATCTGGATGAGCCGCTGCCGATGCAGTATTTGTCTTATCTGAAAAGCTTGGCGATGCTGGACCTGGGCCCTTCGATCAAATCAGAGACACGCGGGGTCAACGATATGATTAAAGACGGCTTCGGGGCGTCGGCCCTGATCGGGATGCAGGCAATCGTCATTGCGCTTTTTTTTGGACTGATATTCGGAATAATTGCGGCATTAAACCGAAATACATGGATTGATTATGCGGCGATGGTCATGGCCGTCCTGGGGATTGCGGTACCGAGCTTCATCATGGCGCCGCTGTTGATTAACTATCTGGCGATCAAGTGGCCACTGTTCCCGGTCGCGACGCTCGCAAGCTGGAAGCATTCCGTGTTGCCTTCCCTGGCACTTGCCTTCGGGCCGCTCGCGATCATCACGCGCTACATGCGGACGAGCATGATCGAAGTCATGAACCAGAACTACATACGGACAGCGGAGGCAAAAGGGATTCCGACTTTTCTGATTGTAGTCCGCCACGGCATTCGCAACGCGATTTTGCCGGTCGTCACGTTCCTCGGTCCGCTGGTGGCCGGGCTTTTGACCGGAACGTTCGTCGTCGAGAAAATTTTCGCGGTGCCGGGTATCGGGAAATATTTCGTGGACGGTATTTTCAACCGGGATTATCCGGTCATTTTGGGAACAACGGTGTTTTACAGCGCGATTCTCGTGCTGATTATTTTCTTGATTGACCTGGCGTACATGTTCATTGATCCGCGCATCAAATTGTCGAGCAGGGGGAGGTAGCCAATGGCGGCAGAACAAGCAGCGAATGAGCTGTTTCGACCAAGAGCACAAAAAACAGACGGGCAAGCTGTCCAGATGCGGCCGAGCCTGACCCATTTTCAACAGGTGACGCGCAAGCTCGTCCGCAACAAGCTCGCGATGGTAGGCTTTACGCTCATCGTGCTGATGGTGGTCATGGCCATCGTCGGGCCGCATCTGGTGCCGTACAGCTACTCGGACCAGAGCCTTTTGACCGCGAATCAGGAAATATCCGCCGAGCATTGGTTCGGGACGGACGAGCTTGGACGGGACATGTTTTCCCGCACCTGGTACGGAGCGCGAATCTCGCTCATCATCGGCGTCACAGCGGCGCTGATCGACCTCGTGATCGGGGTCACGATCGGAGGGATTGCCGGATACATGGCGGGCCGGGGCAAACGCGGCGACCGCATCGACACGATCATCATGCGTCTGATCGAGGTGCTGTACGGCTTGCCGTACTTGCTGGTCGTCATCATGCTGATGGTCGTCATGGAGCCGGGAATTTTGACGATTATCATCGCCTTGTCGGCAACTGGTTGGACCGGGATGGCCCGGCTCGTGCGCGGGCAGATTTTGCAGTTGAAAAACCAGGAGTTCATTATGGCGGCCCAGGTGCTCGGGGCAAAATTTCCGCGCATCCTGCTGCGCCACCTGATTCCGAACACGATTGGCGTCATTATCGTCAACCTGACGTTCACCATTCCGTCGGCGATTTTTGCCGAATCGTTCCTGAGCTTTCTCGGCTTGGGGGTACAAGCTCCCATCGCTAGCTGGGGGACGATGACGAACGATGCGCTGGGCGTGATTTTGACCGGAGACTGGTGGAGGCTGTTCTTCCCGGCTTTGATGATCTCGCTGACGATGTTCGCCTTCAACGTTTTCGGCGATGGCTTGCAGGACGCACTCGACCCGCGGATTCGTGAGTAACCGCGCCCAAGGATAGGAGGAACCGGGCATGACAGAGCAATTGCTGCAAGTAGAAAACCTCCGGGTACATTTCAAGACATACGGGGGAGAAGTACAGGCGGTGCGCGGCGTCACGTTTCACGTCGACCGCGGCGAAACCGTCGCTGTAGTCGGAGAGAGCGGCTGCGGAAAGAGCGTGACCGCCCAGGCGATCATGGGCTTGATCCCGAATCCGCCGGGACGGATCGTCGACGGGCGCATCCGCTTTGCCGGAAAAGACATCACGAGCCTGAGCAAAAAAGAGCTGCTCGCCTTGCGCGGCGCCGAAATCGGGATGGTGTTCCAAGATCCGATGACCGCACTGAACCCGACGATGAAGGTAGGAGCCCAGATCGTGGAAGGCTTCGTGCGCTCTCAGCAGGTGACGAAGGAAGAAGCGCGGCAAAAGGCCATGGAAATGCTGCGGCTGGTCGGCATTCCCGATCCGGAAAAACGGGTCGATCAATACCCGCACGAATTTTCCGGCGGCATGCGCCAGCGCGTCGTCATCGCCATCGCGCTGGCCAACAATCCGAAGCTGGTGATCGCCGACGAGCCGACTACGGCGCTCGACGTGACGATTCAGGCGCAAATTCTCGATTTGCTGCGCGAACTGCAAGCCAAGCAGCAGCTTTCTATCGTGATGATTACGCACGATCTGGGGGTCGTAGCGGAGATCGCGCACCGCGCTGTCGTCATGTACGCAGGGATCGTCGTCGAGACGGGCAAGGTCGAGGACATTTTCGCCAATCCGAAGCACCCGTACACATGGGGGCTGATGCGCTCGCTGCCGCGTATTGATGGCGAGGAAAAAGAACGGCTCGTGCCGATCGAAGGCGCGCCGCCAGACTTGTTCCATCCGCCAAAAGGCTGCCCGTTTGCCCCGCGCTGCCAGTTTGCGATGGAAATATGCGAGCAGCAGATGCCAGAGGCTAGCGTGTTTGAAAATGCACACCAGGCAGCATGCTGGTTGCATGATCCTCGGGCGCCCAAGCTGGATGAGCTCGTAGCAGCAGGGAGGCAGACGTAGATGAGTGAGTCATTGCTGGAAGTAAAAAATTTGAAGAAACATTTCGAGATCGGCAACGGCATCCAGCTCAAGGCGGTAGATGGGGTCACGTTTTCGATCAAGCGGGGAGAGACGCTCGGGCTGGTAGGGGAAAGCGGCTGCGGAAAGTCGACGCTCGGCAGGACGATGATTCGCCTGTACGACCGGACAGACGGCGAAGTTTTGTTCAAGGGCAAAAATGTACACCAATTAAAAGGAAAAGACTCGGCGCAGTTCAACCGCGATGTGCAGATGATCTTCCAGGACCCGCAGGCCAGTCTCAATCCGCGCATGACGGTCATGGATATTATCGCAGAAGGCTTGGACATCCACGGCTTGTCGCGCGGGGCGCGCGCCGATCGGGTCAAGGAGCTGCTGGAGCTGGTCGGTCTCTCCAAGCAGCACGCCAGCCGGTTTCCGCATGAGTTTTCCGGCGGTCAGCGGCAACGGATCGGCATCGCGCGGGCACTGGCGGTCGAGCCGGAATTTATCATCGCCGACGAGCCGATTTCTGCGCTCGATGTGTCGATCCAGGCGCAGGTCGTCAATCTGCTGGAAGATTTGCAGCAGGACAAAGGGCTGACCTACCTGTTCATCGCCCACGACCTGTCGATGGTCAAGCATATCTCGACGAAAATTGGCGTCATGTACTTAGGGAAAATGGTGGAAATGGCCGAGAGCTTCGAGCTTTACGCCAAACCATTGCATCCATATACGCAAGCCTTGTTGTCATCGATCCCGATTCCCGACCCGACGATCAAGCGGGAGCGCATCATTTTGCAGGGGGATTTGCCGAGCCCTGCCAATGCTCCGAGCGGCTGCGTCTTCCGGACGCGCTGCCCGAAAGCAACCGAGCAATGCGCACAAGAGGTGCCGGAGTGGATCGAGGCGGCGCCCAACCATTGGGTCGCCTGCCATTTGTATCGGTAGTACGATTTTACATCTTTTTATACAGGGGGAACCATTGTGAAGAAACTAGCTGCTTTTGCCCTGTCTCTGTCGCTCGTGGTGCCAGCGCTTGCTGGCTGCGGCGGCAGCGGCGGGACAGCAACCAACGGAGGTGCCACTACAGGTGCTCCAACTGCTGCGGTCAAACAAGAAGTCGTGTTCAACGCCAAGTCAGAACCGCCTGACTTGAACCCGCTCACCTCCACAGATACGACCTCTTTCTGGATTATGGATCATCTGGGCGAAGGGCTGTACACCAAGGACAAAGAGGGCAATCCGATCCTGGGCGCAGCAAAAGAAGTGAAGCTGTCCGACGACAAGTTGAAGTACACGTTCATTTTGCGTGACGATGCGAAGTGGTCGAACGGCGAGCCGGTGACGGCAGAAGATTTCGCCTATACGTTCATGAAGCACATTGATCCGGCGACTGCTTCCACGACTGCCTATCTGCTCTACTACATTAAAGGAGCAGAGGCTTACAACAAAGGGACTGGAAAAGCAGAAGACGTCGGCATCAAGGCTGTAGACGAAAAAACGCTGGAAATCGAGCTGGTAGCGCCAACTTCCTACTTCGACAAAATGCTCGCAACCCGCTACTGGCATCCGATCAACAAAAAGCTGGCCGAAGCCAATCCAAAATGGGCAGCCGATGCGGAAACGTACATTTCCAACGGCGCGTACAAGCTCGTTTCCTGGAAGCATGACTCCGAGCTGGTCATTGAAAAGAACGAGCATTACTGGAACAAGGACGACGTAAAAATGGAGAAGATCACCTGGAAAATGGTGAACGATGCCACGACGTCCTACCAGATGTACAAAAGCGGCGAGCTTGATTTCAACAAAGAGATGCCTTCTGACATTCTCGCCCAGGAAAAATCAAGCCCTGACTACAAATCCGTTCCATACTACGGCACGTACATGTACATGTTCAACGTAACGAAAGAGCCGTTCACCAACAAAAAGGTCCGCCGTGCTTTCGCAATGGCAATCGACCGCAAAGCGTTGACCGAAATGGTCAGCCAGGGCGGAGAAACGCCAGCTTACTCGATGGTACCGCGCGGAGCGATCACGCCGACAGGCAAAGACTTCCGCGAAGAAGGCGGCGACTACTTCAAAGAAGACGTGGCAGAAGCGAAAAAGCTGCTCGCAGAGGGCATGCAGGAAGAGGGCTGGTCTACTCTGCCTGAAGTAACGCTCATGTACAACACAGATGAGAGCCACAAAAAAGTAGCGCAGGCGATTCAGGAAATGTTGAAGAAAAACCTGGGCGTAGAAGTGAAGATGATGAACCAAGAGTGGAAAGTGTACCTCGACACGACGAAACAAAAGAACTACCAAATGGCTCGTATGGGTTGGGTAGGCCAAATCAGCGACCCGGCGTTTAACCTCGACTACTATTTGGGCGACAGCCCGAACAACCGCACTGGCTGGGTGAACAAGGAGTACGATCAACTCAACATGGCGGCAAAAGTCGAGCAAGATCCGAACAAACGGATGGAATTGCTGCATAAAGCCGAAGCGGTCCTGATGGATGACATGCCGTTCATTCCGATTTACCACTATCAGCAAAACTATTTGGTTAAACCAAACTTGGAAGGTTTGACATATCCGGTCAACGCTTTCCCAAGTGCGCGTTGGGCAACGAAAAAATAGAAAAAAGAGGAGTCTCTCCTCTTTTTTCCCTTTTCTACACGGTCATCCCCACGCAACGATTCGTCAGCCAAGATCCACCTACATACACACGCAACTTACGAGGAAAGGGTGATTGAACCTTGATTATGGACTATTTGCAAGTGAAGTCCGCCTATCAGTTGAAAGTGGTGCCGCAGACAGACGAGCTGACCTTTTTGACCAAGCTGACAGGCATCGCCCAGTTGTGGCGCTGGGACGAAGGGAGCCAGAGCGCGCGCCAGATGAGCTTTTTGCCTGACAGAGTGGTCGATTTCGGGCATTCGCCGTGCGGGACGAAAACCGTCGTAGGCATGGACAACAAAGGCGACGAACGGCAGCAGTTTTTTTTGTTGACGGACAAAGGGGCTGCCGTCAAGCCGCTCACGGATGCGCCGCAATGTTTCCACTACTTCGGTGGCTGGTCGCCTTGCAGCAAAAAGATCGCCTGGTCGAGCAACCGCAGGCATCCGCGCTGCTTCGACCTGTACGTGCAAGACGTGGACAGCGGTGTCTATGAAGAGGTGTATCGCTTTGACGGGCGCTGCGACCCGATCGCCTGGCTGCCGAATGGCAACGGCCTGATTTTTACCGTGCAGGAAACGAATATCGACAACGCGCTCTACCTGCTCGATCTAAAGAGCAGAGAGGCGAAGAAGCTGCCGATTTGCAGCAAGCAGGCGCGCTTCCAGTCGCTGCAATTGACGAAGGACGGCGAGCACGGCTACATCGTCACAGACCGCGACGACAATACGATGGCGCTTTGCCGCTTTTCGCTGGCAGATGCAGAGCTTGTGAAGCTCGTTCACATCGCGAAGTGGGATATCGAGGAAGCGAAGCTCTCGCCCGACGAGGATTTGCTTGCTTTTACCGTCAATCAGGGCGGGCGTTCCGTTTTGGGCGTTTACTCGCTGGCCGAAGAGCGCTGGGAGTTGGCGGAAAACGTGCCTGGCGGAGTAATTGCCGGATTGGCTTTCCGGGCGGATGAGCAGCTTGCCTTTGCGCTGAAAAGCCCGACCTTGCCCGGCGATATATGGACGTACTCGCTCCGCGAAAAAACAAGCGCGCGCGTGACGAGCATCGGCGTGGCGCGGACGATCCAGGACAAGCTGGTCGAGCCAAAGCTGTGTACGTTCCGTTCGTTCGACGGCCTGGAAGTTCCGTACTTCCTGTACAGCAAGGAAAAAACGGGCAAAAGCCCTGTCGTCGTCTACGTCCACGGCGGGCCGGAGAGCCAGATTCGCGCCGAGTATCATCCGGTTTTTCAATATTTGGCCAATCAAGGCTTCACCGTCGTGGCTCCGAATGTGCGCGGCAGCATGGGCTACGGCCGGGAGTACGTACAGCTCGATGATCGCCGCAAACGGATGGACTCTGTCGCCGATCTCGCCTGGCTGGTCAAAGACCTGTCGCAAAAAGACACGGTCGACCCGCAAGCAATCGGTATCATGGGCCGCAGCTACGGAGGCTTCATGGTGCTGGCCGCTCTGACCCATTACCCCGACCTGTGGGCTGCCGGAGTGGATATCGTCGGCATTTCGCACTTCCGCACGTTCCTGGAAAACACCGGGGAATGGCGGAGAAAGCTGCGCGAGGTCGAGTACGGATATTTGGGCGAGTACGACGATTTCTTCGAAGAGATCGCGCCGCTGAATCACTCCGCCAAGATCAAGGCGCCGTTGCTCGTCTTCCACGGGCGCAACGACACCCGCGTACCCGTCAGCGAGGCAGAACAGCTTGTGGCAGATATGCAGGCCAGAGGGCAGCAGGTTTCGCTGCACGTCTTCGAGGACGAGGGTCATTTCACGGAAAAGCTCGCCAACCACATCACGCTGAACCAGAGCATTACGCAGTTTTTCTTGCAGCATCTACAGCCTTCCCATAGTGAAAAGGAGTGAGGGGCATGACCAAACGAGGAATGACCGCAGAAGATTTGTACCAACTGAAGTACGCGAGCGATCCCCAACTGTCTCCGGACGGGCGCACCGTCGTCTACGTAGAAACCTCGATTGACGAGGAACATGCGTACCGCAACCATCTGTACGTAAGAGAGCTGGCAGCGGCAGAGCCGCGGGCGCTGACGACAGGCGCTGTGCGCGACACGTATCCGCGCTGGTCGCCGGATGGCTCGCAGCTTTCGTTCGTCTCCAAGCGTTCCGGCACGTCACAGGTGTGGCTGATGGACGCTACCGGAGGCGAGCCGCGCCAGCTCACTTTCTGCAAGGCAGGAGCAAGCACTCCGATCTGGTCGCCGGATGGCCGCTACATCGCGTTTTCTGCCCTGCTGGATCGCGGTGAGACGTTCCACGACCGCGAAGGCGAAGGCGAAAAGAAAGCGACTGCCCCGAAAGTCATCCACGTGGAGCGGATGAAATACAAGTCCGACGACCACGGCTACTTGTACGAAAAAACCCGGCAACTGGCACTGGTCGATGTGCAATCGGGAGAAATCACGGCGCTCACGGACGGCCCGTACCACCATACGGTCGGCTCCTGGTCGCCGGATGGACAATGGCTGGCGATCACGGCCAACCGCACGGAAAATCCCGACATGCAGCACAGCCTCGATGTGTACCTCATCCCGATTGCGGGAGGGGAATGGAAAAAGCTGACGAGCAGCAACGGAACCTTCTTTTATCCAACCTGGTCGGCGGACGGCAAAAAGCT
This sequence comes from Brevibacillus sp. YAE8, assembly GCF_057543335.1. Taxonomy (NCBI): domain Bacteria; kingdom Bacillati; phylum Bacillota; class Bacilli; order Caryophanales; family Paenibacillaceae; genus Brevibacillus; species Brevibacillus sp. YAE8. The sequence continues at coordinate 49,420 of NZ_BAAIYG010000009.1, read as the reverse complement.
CGCCTATATTGGCAGCGTGTCTGAAACCTACCTGAATGCGACGCAAAAGAAAGTATGGGTCTACGATTTGGAAAGCGGCCAGCAGACGTGCGTGACGGCAGACTGGGATGTGCAGATTGGCGATTCGACGATTGGCGACGTGCGCTCCCCGGGACATCCGAATCCGGGCGCGGTCTGGACAGAGGACGGAAGCGCGCTGTACGTGATCGTGAGCGAGCGCGGCAACTCCGGCATTTACCGCGTGTCGCTCGGTGGCGAGGCGACGCGCATCGTCGGCGGCAATCGCAACGTGTACGGATTTACCTTCCACGAGCAGCAGCAGACGGTGATCGCGGCCATTAGCGATCCGCTCATCCCTGGCGATTTGTACCAGATTGATTTGGCGACAGGAGCCGAGCGACGTCTGACAGAGCTGAACCGCGACTTTTTTGCGGATGTGGAACTGTCCGTGCCGGAAGAAATCGAGTTTACCGCACAAGACGGCTGGAACGTGCACGGTTGGATTTTGAAGCCGGTCGGCTACCAGCCAGGCGAAAAGTACCCGCTCGTCCTGCAAATCCACGGCGGCCCGCACTCGATGTACGGCAACACGTTTTTCCACGAGTTTCAGCTTTTGGCGGCAAAAGGCTACGCGGTGCTCTACACGAATCCGCGCGGCAGCTTCGGCTACGGCGAGCGCTTCATGCAGGCGTGCTGCGGCGATTACGGCGGCAAAGATTACCTCGACCTGATGAGCGCGGTCGATTACGCGTGCGCACAGTTCGACTTCGTGGACGAGTCGCGCCTCGGGGTAGCTGGCGGCAGCTACGGCGGCCTTATGACCAACTGGATCGTCGGGCAGACGAACCGCTTCAAGGCCGGGGTGACAGATCGCAGCATTTGCAACTGGATGAGCTTTTACGGCGTGAGCGACATCGGCTACTACTTCAGCGCAGAGGAAATTCAGGCGAATCCGTTCACCAACCCGGAAAAAATGTGGCATCACTCGCCGATCCGCCTCGTCGCCAACATGGAGACGCCGCTGTTGATTATGCACGGAGAACAGGATCACCGCTGCCCGATCGACCAAGCCGAGCAGCTTTACATCACGCTGAAACATCAAGGCAAGGCTCCCGTGTCTTTCGTCCGCTTCCCCGGCGCCAGCCACGAGCTGTCCCGCAGCGGCGACCCGGAGCAGCGCGTCCTCAGATTGCAGTACACCGCAGACTGGTTCGCGACGTACATGGAGCCAAAGGTGCCGAGCTTGCAGCAGTAATCGTACCACCCATTCGGTCTTGAGGAGGAGCGTACCATGAACAAGGAACAAGTATTGGGCTACGTCCAGGAAATATTGCCGGAGGCTGTCGACCGACTGAAGCAATACGCCAGCTTTCCAACAGTGTCCGCGCAGCATAAAGCGATCCCGGAGACGGTGGAATACGTGGTGCAGATGATTCGCGAGGCGGGCGGCGAGACAAAAGTTCTCGACGACCTGGGCGGCAATCCGGTCGTCTACGCCTTTTTTGCAGCGGGCAGCGAAGGCGACGCGAGCAAAACGTTGCTCTACTACAACCACTACGACGTTCAGCCGCCAGAGCCGTTCAACGAGTGGCAGACCGAGCCGTTCACGCCGACCGAGATCGACGGCAAGCTGTTCGCGCGCGGAGTGGCAGACAACAAGGGCGACCTCGTGGCGCGGCTTTCCGCGATCAAAATCTTGCAGCAAAAGCTGGGCGGCCTGCCGTGCAACATCAAGTTTTTGATCGAAGGCGAGGAAGAGATCGGCAGCCCGAACCTGGAGCCGTATTTGCGCAAGTACAAAGACCTGTTTGCAGCCGATGCGTGCATCTGGGAGTTCGGCGGAAAAGACGAGGCTGAGCGCATCAGCATGGTCGCCGGAATCAAAGGCATGGCGTATTTGGAGCTGACGTGCGTAGGCGCGGACATCGACATGCATTCCTCCGTGGGCGCGTATGTCGACAACGCGGCGTGGCGCTTGGTGCAAGCTTTGGCGACGATGAAAAACCAGCAAAACGAAATTTTGGTAGAAGGCTTTTTCGACGGGATCGTGGAGCCGACAGAAGAGGAAAAGCAGGTCGTGGCCGCGCTGCCGTTCAGCGAGGAAGCGACGGCGCAGCTATACGGCTTGAAGCGCCCGCTGATTACGGCGGCAAAAGGGGTAGACCCGCGTGAAGCGATGGTGTTCCATCCGACGATGACGATTTGCGGGCTGGACAGCGGCTACACGGGCGAAGGCGCGAAAACGGTTTTGCCGAAGGTGGCAAAAGCCAAGGTCGATTGCCGCCTCGTCCCAGGCCAAGACCCGGACCACATCCTGCGCTGCGTCGAGGCTCATCTGCAAAAGCACGGCTTCGACGACATTTCCGTCACGATGATTAACGGCCAAAAAGCGTACCGCTCCGCTTTCCGCCATCCGTTCGTCGCCCATGTGCTCGATTCCGCACGGGTTATTTATGAAAACGAGCCTGTGCTCGCGCCAAATGCGGCAGGAACTGGCCCGATGTACATTTTCGGGGAGCAACTTCAACTGCCCGTCGTCAGCACAGGTGTAGGCTGGGTCGGCTGCAAGGTACACGCTCCGAACGAATCTATCCGTCTGAAAGACTTTGAGGAAGGCATTGCCCACATGGTCGTGATGCTCTCCGGCTTTGCCCAGGCGCTGTCCGGGGCTGAAAAAGAAGTGGAAGCGTAAGCGCAAATTTCATTTCCCCCATTTCAAGACCTCGTCCAGACGGGGTCTTTTTTTACCCGGTTGCTGTTTGCGACAGCTACGGAGTGGACTTTCATTTTGCAAACCATGTACAATCGACTTAGCGAAGCTGTCGTATATTTCAGGAGGCGAATGGCATGAACAGCGAACATTCCCGGTTTGAAACCGCAACCTTTGCAGGTGGCTGCTTCTGGTGCATGGTCAGCCCGTTTGACAAGCTGCCAGGAATTGAAAAGGTTGTGTCCGGCTATACAGGCGGACATGTGGAAAACCCGACTTATGAACAAGTATGCTCCGGGACGACCGGGCATTTTGAGGCTGTACAGATTACGTACGATCCTGCGCTCATCTCCTACGAGGAGCTGCTGCAAATGTTTTGGAGACAGATCGACCCGACAGATGCAGGCGGCCAATTCGGAGATCGCGGACAGTCTTACGCTCCGGCGATTTTCTTTCACACCCCCGAGCAGGAGCGGCTGGCGATCCAGTCACGCGACGAGCTTGCGCAAAGCGGGCGTTTTCAGAAGCCGATTGCGACCTTGATTTTGCCTGCCAAGCCGTTTTACCCGGCGGAGGAGTATCACCAGGACTACTACAAGAAAAATCCGCTGCGCTATCAGTATTACAAGGCGGCGTCCGGCAGGGCGAAGTTCATCAAGGAAGCGTGGCGCGACAAACAGAAGCAGGAAGAACTGAAAAAGAAACTGACGCCGATTCAGTACGAAGTGACGCAAAACAACGGCACGGAGCGCCCGTTTGCCAACGAGTTCTGGAATCACAAGGAAGAGGGCATCTACGTCGACATCGTTTCCAACGAGCCGCTGTTTTCCTCGCTGGACAAATTCGATGCGGGCTGCGGCTGGCCGTCTTTCACGAAGCCGCTGCAAAGCGAGAACGTTACCGAGCACATTGACCTGTCTCACAACATGATTCGCACAGAGGTGCGCAGCAAGCACGCGGACTCCCATCTCGGGCACGTGTTCGAGGACGGCCCGGGGGAAAACGGCTTGCGCTACTGCATCAACTCTGCGGCGCTGCGCTTCATTCCAAAAGACAAACTGGAAGAGGAAGGCTTCGGCGAGTATAAAAAGCTGTTTGAAAACAAATAACGCCAGTTGCTGTTCTTTGCGCATCGCGAGGATCGGGCCGCCATTCTCTGTGGATTTTTTGGGGAAAGGCGGTCTTTTTGTACAGTTTAAGAATGGATAAGATTCTTATCCAGTATAAGGGCAACGAAGGCTGCGGCAATGGCTTGGCGCAGCCAAGTTTTCTCATCCAAAACAAGCGCGCCTCACAGGCTTACATGGAAAGGATGCGAGAGAGTCCACCATGATCCGAAAGAGACTTTTCCACAGCTTGCTTGGACTGCTGCTCGCAGCGACGATGCTTGCGGGCTGTTCCATGGGGGTGGAACCGCCTGCGGAAAACGAGAGCCCGCCACCAAAAGCGGGGGCTGAGGGAGGCACCTTGGTCGTCGCCCGCATGTCTGATGCGACCAATCTCGACCCGCACTTCATTTCTACCATCAATGCAGCCAGTGTGGTGCACCAAAAAGTTTACGAGGGGCTGGTCAAGCGGGATGCCAACATGGTGATCGCGCCGCAGCTTGCCCTCTCCTGGAGGCAGGTGAACGACCTGGTGTGGGAGTTCAAGCTGCGTCAGGGCGTGTTCTTCCACGACGGTACGCCGTTTGACGCTGCAGCGGTCAAAAAGACGCTGGACCGGGTGATGGACCCAAAAACGGCTTCTCCGCGGGCTGCGATGTTCGACAAGATCAAGGAAGTCAAAATCATCGACCCGTACACGGTGCAGTTTCTTTTGGAAAAGCCGTTTGCGCCGCTGCTGTCCATTTTGGCCAGTCACGAAGGCAGCATCATCAGCCCGAAAGCCATCGACGAGTACGGCCGCGAGCTTTCCGCGCACCCTGTCGGGACAGGGCCGTTTCTGTTTCGCTCCTGGGAGCCTGGCCGGCAGATCGTGCTGGACAAAAACCCGCACTATTGGGGCGATCAGCCGAAGCTCGATCGCGTCGTCTTCCGTGTCGTCGCCGACGACACGAAGCGGATTGCGCTGGTCGAAAACGGCGAGGCCCATGTGGCCGAGTCCATTCCGGTGCAGGACATCGAGCGGCTGTCCGCGTCCAATCGTCTGCGCGTCTACCGCAGCGAGGCGTTGGGCACGGAGTTTATCGGGTTCAACGTGGCGGCGGGGCCGCTGCGCGATCTCCGCGTCAGACAGGCGATCAGCTCTGCCATCGAGACGGGCGCGATCATCAAAGGCGTGTACAACAACGTAGGAACGCAGGCCAATTCGCCGCTCGGCCCGAAAGTGTTCGGCTACAGTCCTTCCGTCAAAAGCTATCCGTACGACTTGAACAAAGCGCGGGAGCTGCTCGCCAAAGCCGGCTATCCGAACGGCTTTTCCATCCGCATGCTGACCTATGACCGCAACGACCGCGTTACGGTCGCGCAGGTGATCCGCTCGCAGCTAAAAGGAATCGGGATTGATGCCAGGCTCGAAGTGGTCAGCTACGCCGATTTTGTCACGCAGATCGAGAAGACGAGGACGCACGAAATATTCGTCAGCGGCTGGGGCAATGCGACAGGCGATGCGGACTACAATCAGTACAACCTGTTTCACACCCAGGGCGGCGGGGCCGGAAACAGCTTTCAGTACAGCAACCCGGAGCTGGACAGGCTACTTGACGCCGGAAGAGTGGAGACAGACCCGGCCAAAAGGCTTGCGATCTACGCCAAGGCGCAGGAGCTGGAGCTGCGCGACGCTTTGCTCGTACCGATCCGCAACCTGGAAAACCTCGCCGTCATCAGCACGGACATCCAGGGCTTTTCCATCAGTCCGGCAGGCTATCTGATGCTCGATCAGGTGAGCTTGCAAAAATAAAAAAGGCGGCAGCACGGCGCACGAAGTGGCTGTGCTCTAGGGCGGAACCCGAGACGCGCAGGCTATAGCTGTATAGGTTTTAAGTATAGATAGAATGGTCGAAAAGGATAGAAGAATCAAAAAACGTGCAGTATAATCAAAAATATTTTAAATAGCCGTAAAACATAGAGAAAGAGTAGGAGAGAGAAACATGCATACTGTGGAGAGAATCAGCAAGTTTGTCGGCAGCACGTTTTCGCTATGGGTGATCCTGTTTGCCATTCTCGGTTTTTTCATGCCGGAAGCGTTCGTCGGAGGAAAAGGCTACATTTCGTTTTTGCTCGGGAGCATTATGTTCGGGATGGGGCTGACATTGTCGTCCGAAGATTTTCGCGAAGTGTTTCGCAAGCCAGTCGATGTGCTGATCGGCGTCGTCGGCCATTATTTGATTATGCCTTCGCTCGCGTTCATCCTCGCGGTTACGTTGCAGCTTCCGCCTGATATTGCCGTCGGCGTCATTTTGGTCGGCTGCTGTCCAAGCGGAACGGCGTCCAACGTCATGACCTATTTGTCAAAAGGGGACGTGGCGCTCGGTGTGTCCATCGCTGCCGTGTCCACACTGATCGCGCCGATTGCCACGCCTGCGCTCATCTCGCTTTTGGCCGGCAAGTGGATGGCGATTGATGCGAAGTCGCTGTTTCTCGATATCGTCCTGGTTGTGATTGTGCCGATTGTACTCGGTGTCATCGTCAAGGCGTTTTTCGGCAAGCAGGCGGAGGCGAGTGCAAAAGCGCTGCCGCTCGTATCCACCATCGCGATTGTGCTGATCGTGGCGATCGTCGTCGCCCTGAACAAAGGCAAGATCGTCGAAACGGGCATGATGATTTTCGCAGTCGTCATCTTGCACAATGTGCTCGGCTACTTGCTCGGCTATTTCTTCGCCAAGCTGTTCGGGCTGAACCTGGCCAAGCGCAAAGCGGTCACGCTGGAAACAGGGATGCAAAACTCCGGTCTCGGCGCCGCGCTTGCAGCCGCTCACTTCAACCCGCTGGCAGCCGTGCCGAGCGCCATTTTCAGCGTCTGGCACAATCTGTCCGGGTCGGTGCTCGCTACGTACTTTGCGAAAAAAGAAGAATAGTACGTATGACAACCGATCGCTCGGGGTGGCATGATGATTTTTTGCCGATACAGACAACGTTCCTGTAACGAAACGGGCCCGATTTATGTCATAATGGGTACGTACTTCCGCTTTGCAGGACGTACCCAACACCTTTTGGGCTGACTTTGTAGCCGGGCCCGATTCGAAAGGACGTCAAGATGAAACGTTTTGCCAATTGTACAAACCATCCGATCATACTGGTAACGGCAGCGCTTCTTGCGCTGTCGGGGTGCAGCGGCTTGGCCGGGCCTGCTCCGCAGGAAAAAACGGCTCCGCCCGCGACAGCGCCGGAACAGACGAAGCAGAAGAGCGTAAAGCCAGAGGAGAGCAAGCCGGCGGATCAGCAGCCGGCACCTTCTGCAAAAACCGCGCCGCCGGCCGAGGCCAAGCCGGATGAGGCAAAGCAAACCGAAGCGCAACCGCCGAAAAAGCCGCCTGCCACAGCGGCCGCAGACACCGAGGCGATGCTTGCGGATATCGAGGTAGTCGCCGAGCCAGCGAGCATGGCCGTTCTCGTCAACAAGCAGCGCAAGCTCCCGGAAAACTACACGCCAACCGACCTCGTTTTCCCGAATGTGCCTTACCTGCTCCCGAAAAAGAGCGAGAAGCGGAAGCTGCGCAAAGAGGCAGCAGCGGCACTGGAAGCGTTGTTTGCTGCGGCGAAAGCAGACGGAGTCTCGCTTGCGGGCGTATCCGCCTACCGCTCCCACACCTATCAAAAAGCGCTGTTCAACCGCTACGTGCAAAAAGACGGAGTAGAAAAGGCGCGCACGTACAGCGCCGTGCCTGGCACGAGCGAGCATGAGACGGGACTTGCGATCGACGTCTCCGGCATCGACGGCAAATGCGCCGCGACGAGCTGCTTTGCGGACACAAAAGAAGCGAAGTGGCTTGCCGAGCACGCTCAGGAATACGGCTTTATCATCCGCTACCCGGAAGGCAAAGAGGCGATTACCGGCTACATGTACGAACCGTGGCATTTGCGCTATGTCGGGACAGAAATCGCCAAGGAAATCAAAGCGCAAGGCATCACCCTGGAAGAGTATTTGGGCGTGGTTCCAGCTTCCGCAAGCGAATAGCGATCATCCGCAAAACGCGACGCCGATTTTTCGCCCGATGAAAAATCGGCGTTTTTCCTGCCCGGCTGCTGTTCGCGCAATCTGCCATTGAGAAACGGATTTCTATGCTATAATGATCTCGGGTGAAGATAATGAGCGAAAAATCAATCAGAGAACGAATCATCGAAACATCCATGCGCCTGTTCGAAGCACATGGCTACCACCGGGTGACCGTCGACCAAATCGTCAAGGAAAGCGGAACCTCGAAGGGAGGATTTTATCACAACTTCAAATCCAAGGATGAACTCCTCTACATCATTCACGACCAATTCATTACGTACGTTCTGGAAAAGGCAGAGGAAGCTTACGAGAAATGGGATACGCCGACGGAACGCCTGCAGGCGATCGTAAAATCGTTTGTCATGATGATTGATCTGTACCGCTCACAGGTAACGATTTTTTATCAGGAAAGCCTCTTTTTGACCCCGGAATATTTTACGGATATTGAAACGAAGCGGGATCGCTACAAAAAGATCATGTTTACGGTCATCTCGGACGGGATTCAGTCAGGCGAATTTCGGCCGGAGCTGCCTGTGCCGATCGTCTCCATGGCGATTTTCGGCATGGTCAACTGGATTTACAAATGGTATCAAAAAACAGGGACGTACTCGATCGAGCAGATTGCGGACATTTACGCCGACATGGTGCTGCATTCCGTTTTGAAGCCCGAGGCGATGGAAAATCCGGCGTTCAACCGTTTTTTCCTGACGTCTGGCGACACGCCGTTCAAGTCGTTTTAAAGCAGGAGGGATCAGGCGGCTACTCGCCGTTTGCTGGCAAGAGAGCAGGGGCATAGTCGCTTCACGGTCCGCTTAAAAATGTATCGCGCAGACTGACTGGTTGGTCTGTACTATTATTCAGATATTTGCTATAATCAGCAAAAGACCAACTGGTCGGTCCAGTAGACACTCCACAGACCAACCAGTCGGTTCGTAAAAGACAGACTCGGAACACGGGAGGAATAAGTGTGCTGACGATCTATGAATTGAGAGAACTTGTAAAGCTGTTGGAGCAGACGGACATAGAATCGCTCGAAGTAAAAGACGAGGAATCCCGCCTGCGCATCAAACGACGCACGAATGAGACTGCGACAGCCGACAAAGCGGCCTACGTGCAAAAGACGGAGCCTGGCAAAAAAGCGGCTGCGGTCGTTGCCTTGCCACAACCTGAAAAAGCGCCTGTCCAGCAACCGAAGCCGCAACCTGTGGCTGTAGCTGTAGCAGAAAAAGTCGCTCCGGCCGCAGTCGCTGAACAGACGGAAAGTTTGCACAAAATTACCTCCCCGATGGTCGGGACCTTCTATGCCGCTCCGGCCGAGGATGCTCCGCCGTACGTTTCCGCGGGCGACCGCGTAGAGCCGTCAAGCATCGTTTGTATTGTCGAGGCCATGAAGCTGTTTAACGAGATTGAGGCAGAGGTAAAAGGGGAAATCGTTCAAGTACTGGTGGAAAATGGTCAGTTGGTTGAGCATGGTCAGCCGCTGTTTCTCGTAAAGCTTGCCTAGAAGGAAAGCGCGATTGAAGGGAGGTCTGGACAAGTGAACAAAGACACGCTGTTTACGCAATTTCCCGTGCCGACGTACGAGCAGTGGCGGGAAGCGGCAGAAAAATCGTTGAAGGGCGCGTCATTCGATGCCAAACTGTTGACCAAGACGTATGAAGGAATCGTCCGCCAGCCGATCTACCGGACGGAAGATGTCGCAACATTGCCACAGCTAGACGTGGAGCCGGGCCAGGCGCCATTTGTCAGGGGAACGAAAAGTCCGTACGGAGGCGGCGCACAGCGCTGGGAGGTCTGCCAGGAGATGACGGCCTCGGACGCCAAGTCGTTTAACGAAACGGCCCTCGCGGATTTGGCTCGCGGACAAACGATGCTGCACCTCGTCCTCGACCGGGCGGCACGGGCAGGACTGGACCCGGATGAAGCGCTGCCAGAAGACATCGGAGCAGGAGGCGTCTCGCTTTTTTCCGTGGAGGATTTGGCTGAGGCGCTGCGTGGACTGAACCTGGAGGAACTGCCGATTTTCATCCCATCCGGGCCGCTCGGCTTGCCAGTGTTTGCCCTCGTGTTGGCTCATCTGGAAGCGAGCGGGTGCAAAGCCGGAGAACTGCGCGGCTGCATCGGCCAAGACCCGGTGGCAGCGCTGCTCGCAGATGGCGAGCTTCCGTACTCGCTGGACACGGCGTTTGCCGCCATGGCGAAAATGACGCGCTGGGCGAGCGAGCATGCGCCGCAGCTCAAAACGATTCTCGTCCAAGGCAACGCCTACTACGAAAGCGGCGGTCATGCGGTTGCCGAGCTTGCGTTTTCGCTGGCGACGGGCGTTGACTACATCCAGGCCATGCTGGAGCGCGGGCTGTCGATTGAGGAAGCGGCGGGCCGGATGCAGTTTTCTTTTTCTATCGGCTCTGACGTGTTCATGGAAATCGCGAAGCTGCGGGCCGCGAAAATGCTCTGGGCGAACATCGTCGCTTCCTATGGAGGCTCGGCCGAGGCGCAGAAGATGAAGATTCACGCGCGGACGGCGGCCTGGACGAAAACGGTGTACGATCCGTACGTCAACATGCTGCGCGCGACGACGGAAGCGTTTTCAGCGATTGTGGGGGGGGTCGACAGCTTGCATGTGTCCGCGTTCGACGAAGCGATCCGTCCGGCAACCGATTTTTCCCGACGAATCGCGCGCAACACGCAAATCATTTTGGAGCAGGAGGCCCATCTGGCGAAGGTGGCAGACCCTGCCGGCGGCTCCTGGTACGTGGAATGGCTCACCGATGAGCTGGCGAAAAAAGCGTGGGAGCTGTTTTTGCAGGTAGAGGAAAAGGGCGGTATGCTCCGTGCGCTTGCGACAGGCTTCCCGCAAGGTGTGATTGCAGAGAGCGCCGCGCGCAAGGAAAAAGATATCGCCGAGCGCAAAAGCCGCATCGTCGGCACGAACATGTATCCGAATCCGTCCGAGCAGCCGTTGCCGCAGCAGGCGGCACCTGCCCTGCATGAACAGCGCATCGCCGCGCTGCGCGCTCATCGGGCGAGAAAAGCGCCGTCTGCGTTTTCCGAACGGCTGGCAAAGCTCGCGCACGACGCAGAAGAGTGGGTCGGCCATGCCGTACAGGCCGCGCTCGCCGGAGCGACCATAGGCGATCTCGCCAAAGCGTTGACCCGCTCCGGGCAAACAGCGACCGTTATTGCCCCGCTGCGCACGCACCGCGCGGCCGAGGCGTTTGAAGCGCTCCGCAAGCAGGCGGACGCATATACGCACAGAACCGGGCAGCGCCCGAGCGTCTTTCTCGCGGCAGTCGGCCCTGTGGCGAAGCATAAGGCGAGGGCGGATTTTGCCGCCGAGTTTTTTGCCGTCGGAGGCTTTGCGGTTTTGCGCCCGCAAGCATACGGCACTGCCGCAGAGGCCAAGGAAGCGGCGCTCGCCTCCGGAGCCAAAATTACCGTCATCTGCTCCGACGATGCGAGCTATCCCGAGCTGGTGCCGCCGCTCGCCCAGGCGCTCAAGCAGGAAGCTGCCGACATGACCGTGCTGCTTGCCGGCTTGCCTGACGCCGAGCAGTTGACCGCGTACAAGGCGGCTGGCGTAGATGACTGCATCCATTTGCGCTCCAATTGCTATCAGATGCTGCGAGAACTTCAGGAGCGGACAGGAGTGAGCTCACGATGAACAGACCTGATTTTTCCAAAGTGCCGTATCGTGGCAGCCGGGACATTTCCGATCTGTTTCCAAACCATGTGGCATCCGCCGAAGCGAAAAAGCTTCTGGATGAGCAGATTTGGCAGACGCTGGAGCAAATTCCCGTCAAGCCTCTCTATACAAAAGAAGACGTGCAAGGCATGACGCATCTCGGCTACATGCCGGGCTTGCCGCCGTATTTTCGCGGGCCGTATCCGACGATGTACGTGACGCAGCTGTGGACGGTGCGCCAGTATGCCGGCTTTTCCACGGCGGAGGAGAGCAACGCCTTCTATCGCCGCAATTTGGCGGCCGGACAAAAAGGGCTGTCGATTGCCTTTGACCTCGCGACGCATCGCGGCTACGATTCCGACCACCCGCGGGTCGTCGGCGATGTCGGGAAGGCCGGGGTGGCGGTAGACTCGATTCTTGACATGAAAATTTTGTTCGACGGGATTCCGCTGGACAAAATGTCTGTCTCGATGACGATGAACGGAGCGGTGCTGCCGATCATGGCGTTTTACATCGTGGCGGCAGAAGAGCAGGGCGTCTCGCAGGACCAGTTGACCGGAACGATCCAAAACGACATTTTGAAGGAATACATGGTGCGCAATACGTATATTTATCCGCCGGAAGCGTCGATGAAGATCATTTCCGATATTTTCGCCTACACCTCGAAGCACATGCCGAAATTCAACAGCATCAGTATTTCCGGCTACCACTTGCAAGAAGCGGGCGCGACGGCGGACATCGAGCTGGCGTACACGCTGGCAGACGGGCTGGAGTACGTGCGCACAGGGCTTGCCGCTGGAATCGACATCGACGCATTCGCGCCACGCCTGTCGTTTTTCTGGGCGATCGGCATGAACTACTTCATGGAGGTCGCGAAAATGCGGGCAGCCCGCCTGATCTGGGCGAGCCTCATCAAGCAGTTCAACCCGAAAAACGAAAAGTCGATGGCGCTGCGAACCCACTCGCAGACGTCCGGCTGGAGCCTGACGGAGCAAGACCCGTACAACAACGTCGTGCGGACGTGCATCGAAGCGATGGCGGCGGCGCTCGGACATACCCAGTCGCTGCATACGAACGCGCTCGACGAGGCAATCGCGCTGCCGACGGACTTTTCGGCCCGGATCGCGCGCAATACGCAGCTTTTTTTGCAGGACGAGACGCAGATTACGAAGGTCGTCGATCCGTGGGCAGGCTCGTACTACGTCGAGTCGCTGACGGCGCAGCTCGTGGAAAAAGCGTGGGCGCACATCGAAGAGATCGAAGCGTTGGGCGGCATGGCCAAGGCGATTGAGACGGGCCTGCCGAAAATGAAGATCGAGGAAGCGGCAGCGAGACGCCAGGCGCACATCGACTCGGCGAAGGAAGCGATCATCGGCGTAAACAAATATCGGCTGGACAAGGAAGACCCGCTGGAAATTCTCGAAGTCGACAATACGGCGGTGCGCGAGGCGCAAATCCGGCGGTTGCAGGAGCTGCGCCAAAACCGCGACGAGGCGAGAGTGCAGGCGGCTCTGGCGGCGATTACGGAGTGCGCGCGCACAGGCGAAGGCAACCTGCTTGCGCTGGCGATTGAAGCGGCGCGGGCACGGGCTTCGCTCGGGGAAATTTCGGACGCCTACGAAAAAGTGGTCGGCCGCCACAAAGCGGTCATTCGCTCGATCAGCGGCGTCTACAGCTCGGAATACGCGGATGCGGAAGAAGTGGCAGCCGTGCGCAAGATGGCGGACGAGTTCGAGCAGTGGGAAGGCAGACGCCCGCGCATCATGATCGCCAAAATGGGCCAGGACGGGCACGACCGGGGCGCGAAGGTGATCGCGACTGCTTTTGCCGACCTCGGCTTTGACGTCGACATCGGGCCGCTGTTCCAGACACCGGAGGAAACAGCCAAGCAAGCGGTGGAAAACGACGTGCATGTCATCGGCTTCAGCTCGCTGGCCGCAGGGCACAAGACGCTGCTGCCGCAACTCGTCGAGGAGCTGAAAAAGCTCGGGCGCGAGGACATCGTCGTCGTCATCGGCGGGGTCATTCCGCCGCAAGATTACGCGTTTTTGCGCGAGCACGGCGCTGCTGCCATCTTCGGTCCGGGTACGGTGATTCCGGTAGCGGCCCAGCACGTTTTGCAGGAGATTGTGCATCGGCTGGAGGCTGCTGGCCTATGAGCGCAGGTGGAGACGGCAAGGCTTCGCTGAACTTTTCCTCCAAAGTCCGCCTCCCGCGCCTCTCCGTCGAGCAGTACGTAAAGGGCGTGCGCGAAAACAACCGGACCGTGCTCGCGCAGGCGATTACGCTTGTCGAGAGCAACTCCGCCGCCCATATGGAGATGGCCCAGGAGGTTATCCGCCAGCTTTTGCCGCACACGGGAAATTCGATTCGCATCGGCGTGTCCGGCGTGCCGGGAGCGGGCAAGAGTACGTTTATCGAAGCATTTGGCACGATGCTGTGCGAAAAAGGCCACCGGGTCGCCGTGCTCGCGGTCGATCCGAGCAGCACGGTGACGCGCGGCAGCATTCTCGGGGACAAGACGCGGATGGAGCTGTTGTCGCGCAATCCGCAGGCGTTCATCCGGCCGTCCGCGACGGGCGGGACGCTTGGCGGCGTCAACCGCAAGACGCGGGAGACGATGCTGATTTGCGAAGCGGCAGGTTACGACGTGATTCTGGTCGAGACGGTCGGTGTCGGGCAAAGCGAGACGACGGTCAGGTCGATGGTCGATTTCTTTTTGCTGCTGATGCTGACGGGAGCCGGCGACGAGCTGCAAGGCATCAAAAAAGGCATCATGGAAATTGCCGATGCGCTGTTGATTCACAAGGCAGACGGGGAAAACCGCACCCGCGCGCTGATCGCCAAGGGCGAATACAACCGGGTGCTGCACTACTTGCAGCCTGCGACAACCGGCTGGGAGACAAAGGCGTACATGTGTTCGTCCGTGACTGGCGAAGGGATTCCCGAGATATGGGACGTCATCGGACAGTTCCGCGAGACGACCGTGAAGTCAGGCGGCTTCGAGGCCCGGCGCAAGGCGCAACTGCTCGACTGGATGCACAGCATGGCGCAGGACTATTTGCGCGCGACGTTTTTCGGCAATCCGCAGGTCGCGCAACTGCTGCCGGCGATTGAACAGGCTGTAGCCAGCGGAGAGCTGTCGCCGACGAGCGCCGTTCAGCAACTGGTGGCAGTCTACGAAAAAGCGATCATGAAATAGGGACAGGAAGAAGGTCGGACGATGAGCGATATGTACGAAAAAATCGACGAATTGATGGAACGCAAATTCAAAATCCAGTTGGGCGGCGGCGATGCGCGCATTGATGCCCAGCACAACCGCGGCAAGCTGACCGCCCGCGAGCGGATCGAGTTGCTGCTCGACCCGGACACGTTCGTGGAGCTGAATCCGTTTGTCGAGCACCGGGCCACGCACTTTGGGCTGGACCAGATGGAAGCGCCCGGCGAAGGCGTCGTGACGGGCTACGGCAAAATCAACGGGCGCCCCGTCTACTTGTTCGCGCAAGATTTTACCGTGTTTGGCGGCGCGCTCGGAGAAATGCACGCGATGAAAATTGCCAAGGTGATGGATTTGGCGGCGAAAAACGGCGCTCCGTTCATCGGGCTGAACGACTCCGGCGGCGCGCGCATCCAGGAAGGCGTCAGCTCGCTTGACGGCTACGGCACGATTTTTTACCGCAATGCGATCTACTCCGGCGTCATCCCGCAAATCTCGGTCATTCTCGGCCCGTGCGCAGGCGGCGCTGTCTACTCTCCGGCGATTACCGACTTCGTGTTCATGGTGGAAAAGACAAGCCAGATGTTCATTACGGGTCCGAAAGTCATCGAAACGGTGACGGGCGAGAAAATTTCCGCGGAAGATTTGGGCGGCGCGCGGGTGCATTCTTCCGTCAGCGGCAACGCCCACTTCACGGCCGAGTCCGAGCAGGAGGTGCTCGAAAGCGTGCGCAGGCTGCTTGGCTTCCTGCCGCAAAACAACCGCGATCGCGCCCCTGTGGCGGAAGCGGAAGTCGGCAAGGACTGGCAGGAGGAACTGTTGGAGCTGGTGCCTGCCGAGAGCACTAAAGTGTACGATGTGCGCAAGGTGATCGAAAAAATCGTCGACTTCGGCGACTTCATGGAGGTGCAGCCGAACTTCGCCCGCAACATCGTCATCGGACTGGCCCGCATCGACGGACACAGCGTCGGGATCATCGCCAACCAGCCGAAGGTGATGGCTGGAGGACTCGACATTCATTCCTCCGATAAGCTGGCGCGGTTCATTCGCTTCTGCGATTGCTTCAACATCCCGCTCTTGACCTTCGAGGACGTCTCCGGCTTTTTCCCGGGGATCAACCAGGAGCACGGGGGAATCATCCGCCACGGCGCGAAAATTTTGTACGCCTACTCGGAAGCGACCGTGCCGAAGATCACCGTCATTTTGCGCAAGGCATACGGCGGAGCTTACGTGGCGCTCAACTCCAAGTCGATTGGCGCCGATATCGTCTACGCCTGGCCGAATGCGGAAATCGCCGTGATGGGACCGGAAGGCGCAGCCAATGTCATTTTTGCCAAGGAAATCGAGAGCAGCGAAGACCCGGCAGCGACGCGCGCGGAAAAAATCGCGCTCTACCGCGAGAAGTTCGCCAATCCGTACGTCGCAGCCAGCCTGGGCATGGTCGACGATGTGATCGACCCGCGCGAAACTCGCCTGAAGGTCGCCCAGGCGTTGGAGATGCTCCGCAACAAGCAGGAAGAGCGTCCATATAAAAAGCATGGGAACATCCCATTGTAAGAGGGGAGCGTCTTGGAATGAAGCTGCATGAACTGCGTGAATTTATCAAGCTGGTGAACCAGTCCTCGATCGAGGAGCTGGAATGGCAAAAGGGCAAGACCCGGATCGTCATCAAAAAAAGCGAGCCTGTCGCTGTAGCGGCAGCCGAGCTCCCTGTGCAAGCAAGCGAAGTCGAGCAAGGCTACCAGGAAGCAGCGGCCACGGCTGAGGCAGAGCCTGTCGCCACCGTCGCCGAAGAAAAAGTGCCAGAGGAAGCGACACAGCTTGTCCTGTCCACATCCGTCGGCATCTTTTACGCGCAAGTGACCGTCGGCCAGGCGATCAAGGCGCAGGAGGTAGTCGGACGCTGCACCGTGGACGCGCTGCAACTGTCGTCCGACATTGTGTCGCCGGTGGCCGGGATCGTGACGGAAGTGCTTGTACCGGACGGTCAGCTCGTCGATTACGGCAGAGCGTTACTGGTCGTCAAACCACAGTAAGAAGGAGCGTTCCTATGTTCACGAAAGTATTGATTGCCAATCGCGGCGAAATCGCCGTGCGCATTATTCGGGCGTGCCAGGAGCTGGGAATCGCCACAGTCGCCGTCTACTCGGAAGCAGACCGCGAAGCGCTGCACGTCGAGCTGGCAGACGAAGCGTATTGCATCGGCCCGAAGGAATCGAAGGACAGCTACTTGAACATGGCCCGGATCATGACGGTTGCCTTGCTCACAGGCGTGGATGCGATTCATCCCGGCTACGGCTTTTTGGCGGAAAACGCTTCGTTTGCCCAACTGTGCCAGGATTGTTCGATTACGTTCATCGGCCCTGATCCTGACGCGATCACGAAAATGGGAGACAAAGCTGTCGCCAAAGCGACGATGAGCGCAGCGAATGTGCCGCTCGTCCCAGGCACGGACGGGCTGATCGACGACATCGACGAAGCGCTGCAGGTGGCTGAGAAAATCGGCTATCCCGTGATCGTCAAGGCGACGGCGGGCGGAGGCGGCAGAGGCATGCGCGTCGCCTTTGACGCCGAGGAGCTGGAAAAAGCGATTCGCCAGGCGCAAAAAGAGGCGGAGACGGCTTTTGGCAACGCGGGCGTGTACCTGGAGAAATACGTCGAGGAGCCGCGCCATGTGGAGATTCAGGTGATGGGCGACAAGCACGGCAACGTCGTTCACCTGGGCGAGCGGGACTGCTCGATCCAGCGCCGACACCAGAAGCTGGTGGAGGAAGCGCCATCGCCTGCGCTCGATCCGGAGCTGCGCGAGCGGATGGGGCAAGCGGCTGTCGCGGCCGCGAAGGCGGTTTCGTACCACGGAGCAGGCACCGTCGAATTTTTGCTCGATCGGCACGGACAGTTTTACTTCATGGAAATGAACACGCGCATCCAGGTCGAGCATCCGGTCACGGAAATGATTACGGGCATCGACCTCATCAAAGAGCAGATTTCGGTCGCGGCGGGCAATCCGCTGTCCTTTTCCCAGGAAGACCTCAAAATCAACGGCTGGGCGATCGAGTGCCGGATCAATGCGGAAAACCCAGCGAAAAATTTCATGCCGTCGCCAGGAAAGGTCCGCAACTACTTGCCGCCGGGAGGCTACGGCGTGCGCGTCGACAGCGCCGTTTACCCGGGCTACGAGATTTCGCCGTTTTACGATTCCATGGTCGCCAAGCTGATCGTGTGGGGCACAAGCCGCGAAGAAGCGCTTGCTCGCATGAAGCGGGCCTTGCGCGAGTTCGTGATCGAAGGCGTGCACACGACCATTCCGTTTCACGAAAAGCTGCTGGAGCATCCTGATTTTGTCTCGGGCCATTTCGCGACCAACTTTTTGGAGAAAAATCCGCTGGAGCTGAAGGAAACCGAAGCCGCAAGCGGCGGCAAATGACGAAAGCGCTCGGGTTCGGTTCGCCAGGCGGGCAAGGGGCAGAAGCTCTGCGCGCAGCCTGGCGACACCGGGACATTTGCTCGTGGAGCGAGCGTGCCGGATAGTTGATAGAAGCAGCGCGGTATGGTAAGATAGTTGTACTTTGATGACTGGAGTTGAAGCCGATGAAGTAAGCTTTCTTGCTCAAAAAAGGAAAACAAGTGCGTTTTTTTCGCATGCTTATTTCCTTCTATGCAAGAAAGTTACTACATCTGTTCACTCAAGCGATATATCCAAATCCGGCTCCTGGGTGGAGTAGGTTTTGTTATACGTATTTGAGCTGCAAGAGAGTAACTTTCTTGCAGCTCTTCTATTTTTATCCAGGGGGGATGAGGTTATGTCGACCATCAAAGTGACGAATCTGACTTTTGCCTATGACGGCAGTTTCGATAACATTTTTGAAAACGTGAGCTTCCAGATTGATACCGATTGGAAGCTCGGCTTTACCGGAAGGAACGGCAGAGGGAAGACGACATTTCTGAACCTGCTGCTCGGCCGCTATGAATACAGCGGCACGATCTCGGCGCAGGTGCAGTTCGAATATTTTCCGTATCCAATCGAAAACAAGGAGCGAATCACCGCAGAGATCATCCAGGAGATGATTCCCGATTACATGCACTGGGAGCTTCTGCGCGAGTTTTCCTTTTTGCAGATGGACGAGGAAGTGTTGGAGCGGCCATTTGCGACGTTGTCCAACGGCGAGCAGACGAAGGTGCTTCTTGCGGCCTTGTTTTTGAAAGAAAACAGCTTTTTGCTGATTGATGAGCCGACGAACCATCTGGACATGGGCGCCAGAAAGCTCGTCAGCGACTACCTCCAGAAGAAAAGCGGCTTTATTCTCGTCTCTCACGACAGAGCTTTTCTCGACAACTGCGTCGACCACATCCTGTCTATCAACAAGACGAACATTGAGATTCAAAAAGGCAATTTTTCGACGTGGTGGGAGAACAAAGAGCGGCAGGACAACTATGAGCTGGCCGAAAACGAGCGGCTGAAAAAGGACATCAGACGGCTGTCCGAGTCCGCGAAGCGCACCAGCAACTGGTCGCACGAAGTGGAAAAAACGAAAAACGGCACGAGAAATTCCGGCTCCAAGGTAGACAAAGGGTACGTCGGCCACAAGGCAGCGAAAATGATGAAGCGCGCAAAATCGCTGGAGCAGCGTCAGCATGCGGCCATCGAGGAAAAGTCCAAGCTGCTGAAAAACGTGGAGCAAGGCGATACGTTAAAAATCGCTCCGCTTGCTTACCATAAAGATCGCCTGGTCGAGCTTGTGGACGTTGCGATTTTTTACGGAGACAAACAGGTCACGAGCGGCATCCGCTTTTCGGTTTCGCAAGGGGAGCGAATCGCGCTGTCGGGGAAAAACGGCTCGGGCAAATCGAGCATCCTCAAGCTGATTTGCGGCGAGGACGTGCGCTACTCGGGAACGTTCCGCAAAGGAAGCCAACTGAAAATTTCCTACGTCTCCCAGGATACATCGCACTTACAGGGCAATTTGACGGATTACGCCAGAAGCAACGGGCTGGACGAAAGCTTGTTCAAAGCGATCCTTCGCAAGCTCGATTTTTCCCGCGTGCAATTTGAAAAGGATATGGCCGCTTTCAGCGGGGGACAGAAGAAAAAGGTGCTGATCGCGAAAAGCTTGTGCGAGCGGGCGCATCTGTACGTATGGGATGAGCCGCTGAACTTTATCGACGTCATTTCGCGCATGCAGATCGAGGAGCTGCTTTTGGAGCACGCGCCGACGATTTTGTTTGTGGAGCATGACAGCGAGTTTTGCAAAAATATCGCGACAAAGGTTATCGAGTTGTAGCAGGAAGGCTGGTTTGGCAGGGCGATGCGAGAGGGCGCCGCCACTTGTTCTTGTCCTGTTTTGCACCGCCTGGACATACGATGTAAGGAGGGACATATACGTAGAGGTGGTATCATGAGCGCCGTTTTCCAGATTTTTGCGTTCGTCATTATCGCGTACGTCTGGTTTGCCTGGCTGGTCTGGCGAAGAAGAGGGTACATACAGCCGATGCACGGGATGGTAGGCGCCATGGCGATCGGGATGCTGGTTGGGCTGATCGCTGGTCTGTTGTTTGGGCTCGTATTCCAAGGGAGCCTTTCTCGTTCCACGCTGTGGGGGATGTCGTCAGGCGCTACGGCAGGCTTTTTGGTGGGCTTGCCCTTGTCGACGCTGACCGTGGTGGAAGGCACGCTATCCGGCCTGATGGCGGGCATGATGGGGGCTATGCTTGGTGAAATGATAACGCTGGAGCAGGCGGAGCCGCTTTTGTTTTTTCTGGTGATGCTGTACACGGCATGTCTTTTGCTGATGGAGAGGTGGCATCTGCCTGAACAGAAGAAGGCGGAGCCGTCCGCAACGTTGCTTGCGCTACGGCATCCCGTCGTCGGGGCTTTGCTGTTGCTCGCTGTGTTTGTCTGGTTTCAGGCGATGAGCTTCGCGCTCCCCGAGTCAGGCGAGCGCCCAGCCAATCCGATGCATCATGAACAACGACAGAAGTGACCGACAGGAAGAACAGGAGGAAGGTATGGCGTTAAGCAAAAAAGGCACACGGAAAATTACCGTGGGGCAAACGGAATACCGCTGGGTGGTCAGCCCCGCTGCCGACGGGCCGATCGTCGTCACGATTCAGCATGCGGAAGGAACCGGGCAGTTGATCCGCGTCTATGCCAAAGCGGACGTGCATGACGCGAGGTCGGCGGGTGCGAGCGGCTCAGCGCCAACGCGCGAGCGCCGGGCAATCAAGCCATCTGACGTGGAGGCGATCATCACGGAAGCGGTGGCGCAAGGGTGGGTCCCGGAAAAAAGCGGGGCCCCGCTCGGCTTTGACTGGAAGGGGAGTACGCTACTCAAGCGAGGCAGGTAGAGGGGGCATACGCCTTGTCGGGTAAAAAATAAAAGGGCAGTGGTCGGTCAGGAGCAACGCGCAGTATGCCGCAAGCATACGTGCAGCACGCTCCAGGCGGGCCGCTGCCTTTTTGGATCGGTTACAATTTTGGTAAGCATCGTTGTTTTGCGAAGGAGGGGCTTGGGCAATGTGGTATAGCTATGCGGTTTGGCGATGCAGGTTGGCAATGCGGTTTGATTATGTATAGTCTAGCAATACGGTGTGACAATGTGGTCTGGCAATACGGTTTAGCCATATGGCCGGGCTATATGGTTCAACAATACATTAGCCATTTCCTCAGACAAACAAACCGCCGCTTTCCAATCTCCACTTTTCCTCGCCATATTTGTTTACCATAATAACATTCTGTCAACCATCTATAATCCCTCAAGCATCTCCGCCAAGCTTTCCCCATGCTCAGCCAGCCAGATCATTTCTTTCGCGAAGCGGGCTGGAGGCACGCTGTGCTCGTCCATCCGCGCCGTAATCCACCAGGTGCTCTCCATATACCAGAGCAGCGACAGGGCAGTTGCCAACCAGCCGTCCGCCGACGCAGGCCGTTCCTCCTTGTATCCGGCCATGAAAGCCGAGGCGAGGGCAGGATCGAACTGCTCGTCCAACGCGTACGATAGGACCGCCCGCGCAACATCAAGCGCCGGGTAGTCGTACTTCAATCGGTCAAAGTCGAGGATGGCCGCTACGCGCTCCGCACGAAACAAAATATTGTCCGCCCACAGATCGCGATGCGCCCACCCGCAGGGCAAAGCGGTGAACCGTTCCAGGTCCACTCTCTCGGTCGCGCGGATTTGCCATTCGATCTTGTCGAGAAGCTGCGGCTTTCCGGCTGCTTTCGCCTGGTCATAGACCGAGTGCCAATGAGCCAGCCGCTCTTCGCGGCGTGGGGGCGTAAACTGCGGGGATTTTTGCGTTCCAGCCGTTCCGTCGTTTAGCAGCCGGTGCATGGTTCCCGTCGCCCGGCCCAGCTCGTACATTTGCGCTGCATTTGCTTTTCCCGGCGGAACGAGGGTGCCTGGGCAAAATTCCATGACCAGAAACCGTTCTTTGCCAGCCGATTCCAACAAAAACTGTCCGGCGTGCGCCAGCAGCTTCGGGCAAGGGAGGCCCGCCGCATGCAATCTCGCTTGCTGGGAAAAAGCGAGAGCCAGGTCCGCCGAATGGTACAAGGCAAATCTGTCTTTGTTGTACTGCTTTAGCAAAAAGCTCCCATCTTCCGTGCTGATCTTCCATTTCAAATTGAGCCACCCCCGGTTGATGGGAGTGGCTTTGCTGATCGTCAGGCCGAAGAATTGCGCTACCGCCTCCGTCAAGTCAGCGAGAATCATTTCCTCGGTTGCAAGTGCGTTGCTTTTCACGTAACAGCCCCCTGTTCCAGCGTTCTGAATACTATTTCTTCCCGAGGGGCCAAAAACCTTTTTAGGCGGAGATAGACACGGTATCGAGAAATTTGGTCACTACGTCAAAAAAGCCGTCCGGGTCCGAAGAATGGATATCGTGGCCGCATTCGGCGAACACGGCAAGCTCGGTGTTTGGCCTGCGCGCAGCCATTTCCCGGGCGTGCGCTTCGTCCATCACGAAGCTGTGTTTGCCGTGAATCAGCAGCACAGGGCAGGTCGAGGACAGCCAATCTTCCCACCACGCTCCGTTGCAGTGCTCCTGCGAGATGCGCATTCCCGGGCAATCCGAGCGAAAGCCAAAGCCGCGTTCATCCTCAAACACGCTTTCCGCAAAGTAATCCACGGCACGCACGCCGACCTGCCGCAGCGCGTCCTTCAGTTGCGCAAGCGAAGCGGAGCGCTCTGGAAGCCGTTCAGCAAAAGACAGGTCTACCTGGATTTTGGTGCCGATGTCTTCGACGATAACCGCTTTGACGTATTGCGGATAGCGGGCGGCAAACTGATAAGCGTTGAGCCCGCCCAAAGAATGGCCGAGGATTACGACCGGCTGTCCGCCCAGTTCGGACTGGATCAAAGCCAGGATGTCCTGCAGATAGGCTTCCCGCGAGTAATCTTTTTCCGGCGAATGATCGCTCCAGCCGTGGCCGCGCTGGTCGAGGGAGATCACGCGCCAGCCCGTCAGCCTGGAGGCAAAGTCGGTAAAGACCCGCGCATCGTTCATATGCCCGTGCAGCAGGAGCAGCACGTTTTCGCTGTCGCCGCCAAAGTCGAGATACGAGAGCTGCATCTCGTGTGAGCGGAAAAATTTTCGCGTTGCCGCTTGCGGTTGTTGTTCGTGGGACATGGTCATTCCTCCTTACTGGACTTTATCTTGATGGTAGCAGATAATAGTGACAAAACATGTCATAGTTAAAAGGAAAGAAACCGATGCCCAAATCACAACGCCTGCTCGAACTGTTGATGACCGTCAATCGCAAACGTTCGTTTACCGTCGGGGAGCTGGCCCGCGAGTTTGGGGTATCGCCGCGGACGATGCTGCGAGATTTGCAGGAGCTGAGCGAGTGGGGCGTGCCGCTCTATTCCGAGGTAGGGCCGCATGGCGGCTACCGTGTGCTGAAAGAGCGCATCCTCCCGCCGATCGCTTTTTCCGAAGAGGAGGCGGTCGCCATCTTTTTTGCGATTCATGCGCTGCGCCATTATTCCTCGCTGCCTTTTGCGGCGGAGGCGGCTTCTGCCGTGAGCAAATTTTACACCTACATGCCGCCGGATGTGCGCGAGCGGATCGACCAAATGCGGAACCGGGTAGATTTTGTCACGCCGAAAAGGCAAGCGGAGTCGCCGTTCTTGTCCATCCTGCTTGAAGCAGCCGTCGAGCAAAAGGTGCTGCTCATCGAATACGAATCGCGGGAAAAGCGCTCCAGCCGCCACATTCAGCCGATTGGCATCTACACGCGAAGCGGGCTGTGGTACTGCCCTGCCTACTGTTGGCAGAGCCGTGATTTTCGCGTGTTCCGCTGCGACCGGATTCATGCGGCGGCGTTTGCGGGTGCGGAGCAGGAGCCGCTCGATCTGCGGAATGTACATCTGGCGAATCGGGAGTCGCAGCGGGTGATCGCCGAACAGGAGGAAATCCCGGTTTACGCGGAGCTGACA
This sequence comes from Brevibacillus sp. YAE8, assembly GCF_057543335.1. NCBI lineage: Bacteria > Bacillati > Bacillota > Bacilli > Caryophanales > Paenibacillaceae > Brevibacillus > Brevibacillus sp. YAE8. The sequence goes on along the minus strand of NZ_BAAIYG010000009.1, from coordinate 25,217 downwards.
AGGGCGGGCGTGCAGATGTGCGAGGCGGAGGCGTGGGCATCTTCTCTGCTGCACACGCGGCCGGATGGGACGGGCTGGCTTGCGGGCAGCATTGCGGTGAGCGACCTCGATTTTTTTGCAAAATATTTCATCGGGCTGGGGCTGGAAGTGACGGTCATGCGTTCGCCGGAGCTTTTGGCGAGCATGAGAACGTATTTGTCGGAGTTGACGAGCAAGTACAGCGAAAAAGCCGAAGGAGGCACAGACATGACGAATCGGAAGCAAAACGAAGCGGAGACGGATTTTCCCAAGTTGTCCAGACCGGCGCAGCAGGCGCTCGCCCAGGCCGGGTATGAGCGGCTGGAACAGCTCGCGACCATCAGCGAGGCGGAGCTTCTCAAGCTGCACGGCATGGGGCCGAAATCGGTGAAGCAGCTCCGGGAAGCTATGGCGGAAAAAGGGTTGGCGTTTGCAGCGGGGAAGGGTTCTCGGTAAGGCGGGCGGTGGCTTAGGTTCCCGTCGCCAGCGATTGTGGCGGTGGGAGGACTGTTTTTTGCGTCGGGAAGGCGCGGACGTTTGCTAAGCTCCATCACCAGCGGATTCCAACGCTCAAAGCCGTCCCGCCGTTTCAAGCGCGGAGCCTTGCCGGAAAAACGGGCCGCGAGAAGTTCACCCACGCTTTCCAAAACAACCAACTTTCTACGACGGCGTCTTCGCCTTGCTGCGGGACTGCCATCTGCGGTAGAGCAAATAGGCGAAGCCGAGAAAGCCCGCATAAGCGAGAAGCGTAAGCAAAGAGCGCTGCGCGTTGTGGAACAGTTGGTTGCCCAAAAAGGCAAACACAAGCATCGCGGGAATTTTGCCGACAGCGGTCGCCAGTGCAAAAGACGTGAAGGGAATCGCGCTGATGGCTGCGTAAATATTGATGACCGGAGAAGGAATGAGCGGGATGAGCCGGGCAAACAGCACGGCCACGAAGGCGTTTTGCTCGAAGGCACGGGTAAACAGCGCCAGGCGCGGGGACTTCGTCAAGTAGTCGCGTCCGGTTTTTTGATACCCGGAGCGGACAAACAGAAAAAACAGCCACGCCGAGCCGACAGAGCCGGTCCAGTTGATGAACGCGCCCCAAAACGGCCCGAATTTCGCTCCCATCATTCCGGCGAACAAGCCGAACGGAATCACGGGAAACAGGCCGAGAAAAACAGAAGCCAAAAACATGTACGGCAGCAACTGAGCCGAATCGCTGGAAAGCCAGTCCAACAAAACATCTTTTTCCAAAAAGCCGATCAAAAAGACGATGGCATAGCCGAACAACAGAACCCACTTTTTCATGATGACGCGCTCATCCCCTCAAAACCCTTCCTTTTCCAGTATGGTGCGGACAACCATATGATAGCCAGCGCCGCAGATTTTACACGCTTCGTCCGACCCTTGGCGGAAGCGGCGGCGGAGCGCTGCCGGTTTTGCCCCGGGGAAAAATGGGCGTTTGCAACTGGAACGAATACCTATCGCCGCTTCATACATGTAGAGTAGCTACATGCAGTGGCGGAGGTGAAAATTTGGATGGATGAGTTTAAAAAAGAGCTGAAAAAGCTGAAGGCTTCGGAATTCAAGGCGGAGAACGTGACTCCATGGGATAAAGAAAAAGAACAGGAAACGATGCTCGTGCGCAGCCGGTGTGGCCGTTGCAGCCACGGGCGATGCGGAGGCTGTGCCAGATGCGGGCGCTGTGGCGGATGCGGCGGTTGCAGTTGTTCTTGTAGCTGTTTTGGCACCTGCTTCTTTCCGTGCTTCTTCCCGTGCACGCAGTGCGCCCGATGCTTCTAGTCTAGTCTCCCAGCCTCCCGCGCAGCAAACGGGCAGGCCAACTCCACGAAAGCTTCTGTCAGGCGGTTGTCAGGCAGGAGCTTTTCGCTTTTTTTGCGCAGGCATTTCGGACAAAGCGCACGACATAAAATGACCGTGACACCCTCATGGCGCAAAGTGGCGCACGCAGCCAAGCAAGGAGGAAGAGCATGGTCAAACTGAATCCGTCGATGCGTCTTGCAGTGAACCGGGATACGTTTTTTTTGCCCAATCCCGATGGCAGCGTCTATTTTCGCAATAACGTCGGGACGTTTCGCATGGAAGGGGAAATGATCGATCAGTGGGTCCAGCAGTTGCTGCCGATCTTCAACGGCGAGCACACGCTGGCTGAGATCACGGCTGATTTGCCGGAAGCATACCAGACCCAGATTTATCAGATCGCCGAGAGCCTGCTGCAAAACGGATTCGTCCAGGACGTAAGCGACTGCAAGCCGCATCAACTGTCCGCTGCGGTCGTGGAGCGATTTTCCGCGCAGATCGGCTTCGTCGAGCAACTCGCTGGCTCAGGCGGCCAGGCATTTCAGGCGTATCGGCAGCAAAAGCCACTCGCCGTAGGGGCTGGCTCCTTTTTGCTCGCTTTGATTCACGCGTTATGGGAGTCGGGCTGCCCGCACGTTCACTTCGCGCTGACCGATCGGTCGTCTGTCAATCGAGAGCGGCTGGCAGAGCTGTATGCGCATGCGAGGCAAAAAGACCCGGAGGCAGAGCTGACCGAAGTCCCCATCCAGCAGCAGGGAAAAGCGGGCTGGGAGCAGGCGCTTGCGCCGTTTTCTGCGGTTTTGTACGTCGCAGATGATGCAGAGCAGAGCGAGCTGCCTCTCGTGCATGCCGTGTGCCGGGAGATGGGAAAAACGTTCGTTCCCGCCTTTGGGCTGCTGCAAAAAGGAGTGGCTGGCCCGTTGGTGCACCCGTCTTCGCCAGTGTGCCTGGATTCGGTGCTACGTCGACTGCACCGCGTTTATTTGCGCGAAGACGCCCGCGGCCATCCGTTTACGGCCACGTCAGCCGCACTGTTGGCAAACGTCGCGGTCTTCGAATGGTTCAAGCAGGTGACAGGTGTAGCGGCAGCAGAGCCGGGCGGCAAGCTGTACGTGCTCGATCTGGAGACGCTTTCCGGGAGCTGGCGAACGGTTATGGCGCATCCGCTTGTACAGGGAAGCCCGCGTCTCGTCCCGGTGGACGAACAGCAGGTGCTTGCGGAAGCAGAGCCGCAAAGGCACGGTCTGTTTGCTTCCTTCCAGGCGTGGACTTCGCCGGACATTGGCATTTTTCACCTCTGGGACGAAGGAGAACTGGTGCAACTGCCGCTCGCGCAATGCCAGGTGCAGGCAGTCGATCCTGTAGCGGATGGTCCTGCCGAGCTGCTGCCCGCCCGGATATGCCCGGGCTACACCCATGAGGAGGCACGCAGGGAAGCGGGCTTGCTGGGGACGGAAATGTACGTGTCCCGCCTTGTTGGCGCGTGCGGCATCCGGACAGCTTCTGCGCATATGTTTGGCGGCGGCAAGCCGGACAGCACACAGGAGAGCGTCTACGGCATCGGCGCGGGAGAGTCGGGAGCGGAGGCGCTGTGCCGCGCCTTGTACAACTGCTTGCAGTCCAGCCTGGCCGAGCAGGTGCAGTTGCGGCCGCCCGTAGCGACTCGCGTGAAGCTGCCAGAGCTGCGCGACGAGCCGTGTCTTTTTTACTTGCGCGCGTTCGCCATTGAAAAAGAACAGCCGCAAATCGCCCGCGGTGCCGACCTGTGCGGCTTTCCGGTGTACTGGGTCGGGATTGGGAACGGGACAGAATGGGTTGGCACGGTTGGCCTGCATGAAGTGGCGGCGCTGCGCAAAGCGCTGCAAGCGGCGTTGCTAAAACGGCAAGGAGCGCCGGATGAAGTCCTCGCCTCTGTCGTGAGGACGTCCTTTGTTTCACTGGACCAGCCCGAACAGCCCGAGCAAGAGGCGATGCTTCGTCCCTGCCCGGACAGCGAGGCAGAGCTGTGGCAGCAGGCGCGCGACTTGCTGGCCCGGCAACGGCTGGTCCCCGTGCTGCTGAATGCGGCTGTGGAGCCATTTTTACAGGAAGATTTGGCGGGGGTCGTCGCTTTGTCGCTGCGAGAGGAGGAAGCGCATGGGTAAGGAGATTCTGGTCGTGGGCGAAGGACTGCTGGCTGATCTGGTCGCAGCACGGTTGCAGGCGGATTTTTGCGTGACGCGAAAGCAGACGGTCGAGCGGGAAGAGACACATGCCGACCTGGCGCTGGTGCTGCAAGACGGCTGGCGGCCGCATGAACATCTGGAAGCGGAAAAGTGGCTACAAGCCGCGGGCGTTCCTTGGCTCAGGGCGTTTGTGTCCTTCGGCGAAGCGGTGATCGGGCCGTACGTGCAGCCGGGGCTTCCGGGCTGCTCGCAATGCGCGGACATGCGGCGGCTCATGGCTGGCCGCGATCGCAAGGAAATGTGGGAGCACCAGTTTCAACTCACAAAAGAAGGCGGGGTGGCGGCAGATGCCTGGGCTTCGCGCACCGGACTTTTGCAGGTGAGCCATTATGTAGTGGCGGAAGTACAGCGGATGGCTGCGGGAAAACAAGCCCGGTTGCGCGACCATCTCCAGTTGCTCGACCTAGAGACGCTGGCAAGCTCTCGCCACTTTTTTCTCGCCGATCCGCTCTGCGGCATTTGCGGTCGTCTGGACGAGGACACGCCAGAGCGGGCGACGTTTGCCTGGAAGCCGAGTCCGAAGCGGCATCCGGACAGCTACCGCGTGAAGTCGATGGCGGAGTTGCAGCCCGCGCTGCGCACGGAATACGTGGATGCGCGGACAGGCTTTTTAAACGGGAAAATGCGCGATCTCGTCTCGGTTTACTCGGATGTGAGCGTCAATCTGCCGCTATTTCCCCACGACGAAGCGACAGCGGGGCGGTCCAATTCCTATGCCGACAGCGAGTGGACGGCGATTCTGGAAGGGCTGGAGCGCTATTGCGGCTTGACGCCGCGCGGCAAAAAAACGGTTGTGTACGACTGCTACGCGAATCTGGCCGAACACGCGCTCGATCCGGTGACATGCGGCGTTCATTCCCGGGAGCAGTACGCTATGCCCGGCTTTCCTTTTCAGCCGTTCGACCCGAAACGACCGATGAACTGGGTATGGGGCTATTCCTGCATGAAGGAGCGGCCGATCCTCGTTCCCGAGCGGATGGCTTACTACAGTCTCGGCTACGGAGACGGATTCGTCTTCGAGACGTCCAATGGCTGTGCGATCGGGGGAAGCCTGGAGGAAGCGATTTTTTACGGCATGTTGGAAGTGGTGGAGCGCGATGCTTTTTTGCTCACCTGGTATGCCCGGCTGCCGCTGCCGAGGCTCGATCCGGCGACGTCCGGCGACCGGGAGCTGGACTTGATGCTCGCGCGGCTTGAGTCCGTCACCGACTACGACCTGCACTTGTTCAACGCGACGCTGGAAAACGGCATTCCGAGCGTGTGGATGATCGCGAAAAACCGCAAACAGACAGGGCTGAATCTCGTCTGCGCAGGCGGCGCCCATCCCGATCCGATCCGGGCAGTCAAAAGCGGGCTGCACGAGACGGCAGCGATGCTGAACAATTTGCACGACAAGTTTGAAGCGAACCGCGACCGCTATGTGCGCATGTACCACGACGCCTCGCTCGTGAAAAAAATGGACGATCACGCCATGCTCTACGGCTTGCCGGAGGCGGAAGAACGCCTCGGCTTTTTGCTCGAAAATAACGGGCCGCAGCAGTCGTTTGCCGAGGCGTTTGCGCAGCCGGGCAGGCACGCGGATCTGACAGACGACTTAAAGGCGCTGTTGGCTGTATTTCGCCGCTTGCAGCTCGACGTGATCGTCGTGGAGCAGACGACGCCAGAGGTGAGCCGCATCGGGCTGTCCTGCGTGCGCGTCCTGATTCCGGGGATGCTACCGATGACGTTTGGTCACCATTTGACGCGGCTGACCAATCTGGAGCGCGTCTTGCACGTTCCTGTCACGCTCGGCTACGCCAAACAGCCGCTCACGTACGCCCAACTGAATCCGCATCCGCACCCGTTTCCGTAAAAGCAACGACCAAAGGGGGAGAGTGTGAGGAAATGAGCCTTGAGCGTTTCGTGCACGACCTGCATTTTGCCACCGAAAAAGTCAGGCCGCCCGATCTGGAAGTGAACTGGGACGACGCTCCGCTGCCCTACAAGCTGTATAGCGGCTTGCCGGCTGTGTCGTTGCCTGCGGAGGTGGCATTGTCACTGGCGGAGGAAAAGGTAGAGGGCGAACCGTCGCTCGCCCAGCTCGGCAGCCTGCTCTACTATATGTACGGACTGGCAAAAGTCAGCCAGACGGTATTTCCGCAAGAGGCCGCGGAGGAGGGGCTGTTTCCCGTGCAGTCTTACCGCAGGGCGATTCCTTCCGGCGGGGCGTTGTATCCGAACGAAGTCTACCTGTACGGAAAGCTCTCGTACATGGCCCAGGGCGTCTATCATTACGATGTGGCGCATCATCGGCTCGTGCTGCTTCGCGAAGGCGACTTCGATGCTTACGTAAGCCAGTCGCTCGGCCAGCGCTGCGCGCTTCACCATTGCTTTGGCGCGCTGTTTGTCTCCGCTTACTTTTGGAAAAACGCCTTTAAATACGACCTGTTTTCATACCGGCTGCAAGGGCTGGACACGGGAGTGCTGCTCGGGCAATGGTTGGCTTTGGCCGAGGGTTGCGGCATCGAAACAGGGGTGCACTATTTGTTTTTGGATCGCGCAATCAACCACCTGCTCGGCTTGTCCGGAAACGAAGAGAGCGTGTACGCGATCATGCCGCTTGCAGCGAAGCGACAGGAAGCGTGGCCGCTGCCCGCAGCGCCGGGGCTTTCCGCTGGAGCGAAATCCCGAGGGGAGACGACGGCTGAACAACTGCTCCGGCAGCTAGAACCTGTCACGCATCGGTATCATATCGGCTCGCAGAGGCAAAAAGACTACCCGCTGCTGCGCAAAATGAATGAAGCGGCGATGTACGAGTCGACCGCTTCATTTGGAACTCCGCGAGCCGCCGCCGAGCAGCCAGTCGCGGACAGTGCAAAGAAGCGGCATGTTTTGCCGGACAGCTTGCCGCAGCGGTACGATTTCGCGGAGTTTTGCCGCCGCCGCACTTCGCCGGAGCTTGACTTTGTTTGGCGAAAAATCGCCCAGGAGCAGCTATCCGCTCTCTTGCAGGAGGCGTTCGGCGCTTTTCGCTACCGCCATGACCTCGGCGGCACAGACAGCGGGCTGCCCGCGCTCTGCGTCTGCATTCACCAGGTGGACGGCATCGAAAACGGGGCGTACCGCTACGAGCCAGACAGCCACAGTCTGCTGGCGAGACGGTACGGGGACCAGCGGCTGGAGCTGCAAGCGGGCATGACGCTCGACAATGTCAATCTGTTTCAGGTGCCGCTCTGCTTCCACGTAGCGGGGGAGCGAAATCAGTTGCGCGACAGATGGGGGGACAGAGGCTACAGGATTTTGCAGATGCAGGCGGGGATCGCGGTACACCGCTTGCTGCTTGGCGCTTTTTCCTGCGGGCTGGGAGGACACCCGCTGCTCGGGTACGATGCGGCGAAAAGCGACGGCATTTACGGGCTGGCAGATGAGCAGAAGACGTGCCTGATTCAGTTGCCCGTTGGCTCGTACAGGCCGCGAGTCCGCCTAGAGGGGAGCTTGCATGGGTAAAAAAAGAGAAGGCTGACGTGCGCCGGATGCACAGAAATCAGCCTTCTCTTCGTTATGGATGATTACCCTTGTTGCTTTTCCGCGCTTGGCGCAGGAGCAGATGCCTTGGCTGCTTTTGCCTGAAACATCCTCTCCAGCGGCAGCACTTTGCTGAGCAGGTTGTGAATATGTTTCGATTCCTTCGTCAGTACCGGGCCGAGAATGGCCAGAATCAGGACGTAGAGGGCGGTGAATGGCTGCAAAATTTCCAACAGTCCGCCTGCTTTCCCCATATTCGCAATCAGGATGGAAAATTCCCCGCGCGCCGTAATCGTCAGCCCGATGTTCGAGGAAGCGCGTGCCGACAAGCCTGCGCTGCGCCCGGCCAGAAGTCCGGCGGTGTAGTTTCCGATCAGCGTAATGGCGACAGCCGCCAGTGACAGCCAGACAGCTCCGCCGAGCTGAAGCGGGTCAATCGACAAGCCGAAGCTGAAGAAAAACATGGCGCCAAAAAAGTCGCGGAAAGGCAGAATCATGTGCTCAATTCTCTTCATATGGACCGTTTCTGCAAGGACCAGACCGACGAGCAAGGCTCCAATCGCCTCGGCCACGTGGATGGTTTCCGAGAAACCAGCTACGAGGAACAGGCCTGCAAAGACCGTCAACATGAAAAGTTCATTTGATTTGATATTGAGCGCACGGTTGAGCAATGGAACGAGCTTGCGCCCTACGATGATGAACAGAAGCATGTAGCCTAGTGCGATCAGCGCAGAAGTGAGGACGCCGACGACCGATGTGGCTCCGCTGAGCACGAGACCGGACATGATGGACAAGTAAACAGCGAGGAACAGGTCGTCAAACATAATCATGCCCAGAATCATTTCCGTTTCCGGGTTGGCTGTCCGTTTAAGATCCACCAGCACTTTTGCCACGATGGCAGTAGAGGAGATCGTCGTAATACCGGCGATAATGAGAATTTCTTTGAAAGGAACCCCGGCAAAGTACCCGAAGAGCAAGCCGAGCGTAAAGTTGATGCCTATATAGATAGTGCCGCCGATCGCGATAGAGCGTCCCGCTTTAATCAGACGGCCAACCGAAAATTCAAGCCCGACGTAAAACAAGAGGAACAAAACACCCATCCGACCCATGAAGTCGATGAGCGGTTCGCTTTCAATAAACCGAAAGTCGATCAGACCGATCGACGCGGCGTGCGGCCCTACGGCCATGCCGATGAGGATGTAAAACGGAACGATGGAAAAGCGGAGTTTTTGCGAAATGAACCCTGCGATGGCAATCAAGCCAATGGCTAGACCAATTTCAAAGACGATGTGTTCCAAATCAAGCCCCCCCTGATATGAGTGTAGATTTTAACACCTTCACCTGCCCTCTCTCACCTGCCACAACCAGCGTCACGCCTGCAGTCAGAACGCACTCTGGTCCCGGACTCACTTTTTGCTTTTGATCCTTTTCAATAATGGCGATGATGGTAGCCCCGGTCTTTTGGCGAATGTCCAGTTCCCCGATCGACTTGCCGATGCAGGCTGAGCCGGGCTCGATCTTGTACCATTCAATCACGAGCTGGTCGAGCGCCATCTCGATCGTTTCCAGCGCTTTCGGCTTGTAGGTCATCCCGCCGATGATGCCAGCCAACTGCCGCGATTCCTGGTCATCCAGCGTGACCATGGAGACGCTTTCGTCCCAGTCGTCTTTGTCAAAATGGTAAATTTCCCGTTGGCCGTCATCGTGGATAATGATAATCAGCTTGTCGCCGCTTCTTGTTTCCACCTGGTACTTTCGTCCGATTCCTGGCAAATCTGATTCCCTGATAGTGAACATGGAAACGCCTCCTAAAAAGTGGAATCCACCTGTTTTTCGACAAACAAATAATTGTTTGCTAATATCATCATATACTTAAATGATGCGAAAAGTCTACATTTCGAAACAGTTTGCAAAAAATATGACACACTTTGTTTGATTTCTGAATGGGCAGAAAAGCACAAAAAAAGACCGCCTCTGCGAGTAGTCCAGGTAAACGATCTTTAACTTGGGTTGAACACTATGATTGTCTTTTTTTGATGTCTTCCAGCAGCTTGATGATTCGTTCGTTTTGCTCGACTTGCATGAGAATGTTCGCGTTGATTTTCCGCAGGGCGTCGTACAGGGCAGCCAAAGCAGCAACGGCAACGACGGCAACCAAAACCAGCATCGGATCGCTCCTTTTACATTTTCTGCTAATCTATCTAATAGAAAGAATTGTACCATATTTACCAGATTTGGCGTGCGCAAGGCCCATAGCTTTGCACAGATTCTCCCGGGCAAATGCCGCTTTTCATTGAACTATGAACAAATCGTCTCTATACTTGAATCATAAGCATCGGTTGATATAAAAGAGGGGTAGTATGCAAAACTGGCTGACGCATTTCATTGAACAATACAGCTATCTGGGCATTTTTTTGATGATGGCGCTGGAAAACGTATTTCCACCGATTCCTTCTGAAGTGATCCTGACATTTGGCGGTTTTATGACCACACACTCGGCGTTGACCGTGCCGGGTGTCATTTTGTCGGCCACGTTCGGGTCCGTACTCGGCGCGATTTTGCTTTACGGGATCGGCTACTATTTGGACGTAGGAAAAATCGAGAAGGTCGTAGAGCGCTGGGGACATCTGCTGCGGGTCAAGCAGACAGACATCGAGAGAGCGCATGCCTGGTTTGACAAATACGGCTACTGGACGATTTTGTTTTGCCGGATGATTCCGTTGGTGCGCAGCCTCATTTCCATTCCGGCGGGGATGACCCGGATGAATCTCCCGCTGTTTTTGCTGTTTACGAGCATCGGGACGCTGCTGTGGAACATTGCCCTGGTGTGGATCGGGGCGTTTCTCGGCGAATCGTGGCAAGATGTTTTGCACGTGATGGACGTCTACTCCCACTTTGTCTACGGGGTGATCGCTGTCGCTGCTCTTGTTTTTCTCATCGTTTTCCTGCGCAAGCGCAGAACCCATCCATAAAGCGTTGCCCGCTGTCAGCCATCCGCCATCTTTCCGTTTGGGAAAGGTGGTTTTTTCAGCTAGGGAGCCTTTTGACAAAATCGTATCGGCATACAGGCAGCGAAAGCGTCGCCAAAAGCGGGCAGGCAGGCGAAACAGGTAAAGATCGTGAAAAAAATCGTAATACTCTTGCAAATACAACGGCATTGCTTTTCGTTATCGTGTAGGGTAGGGGGCCGCAGCACGCTTTTTCCCTCATGCACAAAAAGACAGGGAGGCGATTGCCAATGATCGATGTATTGCTCGTAAACGGCGTGGTCATCACGATGGACAAGGACAGACGGGTGATTGCGGACGGCGCAGTCGCGATTGACGACGGGCGGATCGTGGAGGTCGGGGATACTGCCCAGTTGACGGAGAAATACACGGCCGAGCGCGTGATCGACTGTGCCCGCCACTGTGTGTTGCCGGGCTTTATCGACGCGCACGGGCACGGCGGACACTCGCTGTTCAAGACGATTGCCACCGACAACATCAACGACTGGATGCCGATTATCACCAACGTGTACAAGCATGAGGTCACCGACGATTTCTGGTACTACGAGGGCAAGCTGTCCGCCCTGGAACGGCTCAAGGCGGGGATTACGACAGGAGTCAGCGTGCTCGGCTCCATGCCGCGCTCCGACGATCCGGTTTTTGCCTTGAACCATGCGCAGGCGTACGCGGAGGTCGGGGTGCGGGAGATCGTTTGCACAGGGCCGTGCAACCCGCCGTGGCCGCATCCGTTCAGCCGCTGGGTCGACGGGAAAAAGGTGACGAAGGAAGTGACCTACGAAGAAGTGCTGGCGGGAGCCGAAGCGGTGATCGAGGCGCTGCACCATGCCAACTCGGACAGGACGCGGGCGTACATCACGCCGTTTGTCATCGTCACGTCGATCAACCCGTCGGCTCCGACCCAGGCCGATCAGTTGTTTGGCCTCACCGATTTTGACCGTTACCAGGCGCGAAAAATCCGGGAAATTGCCCGCAAGTACGACACGAGGATTCACTCTGACGCGTTTGGCGGCATGATTCATCTGGCTGTGCAAGACAAAGAGTACGCCTTGCTCGGTCCAGACGTCCACTTGCAGCATTGCCGCGGCATTTCGTTTGACGAAGCGAAAATTTTGGCGGAGACGGGGACGAATGTGAGTGCTTCGCCCGGTTTCGGGCAAATCAACGCCCGGACGCCGATCACCGAGCTATTGGAAATGGGGGCGACCGTCGCCATCACGACGGACGGCACTTCGCCGATGACGCCGTTTGACATGTTTCAGGCGATGCGCAGAATGCAGCTTTTGCAGCAGGCGGCTCTGCGCGATTACTTTTACCTGCCGCCCGGCAAGCTGCTGGAAATGGTGACGATTGATGCGGCGCGCTGCGTGGGCTGGGACGACGAGCTGGGTTCGCTCGAAGCAGGGAAAAAGGCCGATGTGATTACGGTGAACATGCAGCAGGCTCATTTGACGCCGGAAACGATGCACGTCCAACGCTTGGTGTACCAGGCCGTTGGCGGCGATGTGAACCACGTGATCGTCGACGGACAGTTGGTCATGGATCAGCGGCAGGTGCTGACCGTGGATGAGCAGCGCATTTTGACGGAGGCGAATGAAGAGGCGGCACGCACGATTGCGCGGGCGGGGCTTGCCGCTTACATGCAGCCGGGCAAATACTTCTGGGGGCATGCGCGGGCCTATCTGGATGAAGGGCGGGCGAGGCCGTTGTTTTCGCGCGACTAAGGCTGCGCCAATGGCTTGGCGTAGCCACGTTTTCCAATCGTTTGCCAAGGGGACTGTGACGCCATGGCTTGCAACGGCGGGGCAAGGAGCCGACATCCTTGCCCTTTTCCTCTGGGGCGGCCATGTTCACGGAGAAAATGCAGGCGGACAAGAACCGAACAGCAGGAACTGTGCAGGGCGGCAAGGAATTAATACGTAAAGCCAGTACGCGCCCAGTAATGTAAGCGCATACATATCGTCTGCAGGAAAAAGGAGGCCGACCACAGATGAATCCCCATCCGCATGGAAGCAACGAACCGGACAAGTCCTCGCTGGAACACGATATCCATACCGATTTCAAGAAGGAAATGACGTATGGCGATTACCTGCATCTGGACAAAATTTTGGCAAGCCAGCAGCGGCTGTCGACTCATCACGATGAGATGCTGTTCATCATTATTCACCAGGTGAGCGAGCTGTGGATGAAGCAGATTTTGCACGAGCTTGCCGCGGCGATGGACTGTATTGCCAATCACGAGCTGGAGCCGGCGTTCAAGATGTTTTCGCGGGTGTCGCGCATCCAGCAACAGCTTATCAAGTCGTGGGATGTGCTCTCCACGCTCACTCCCGCCGATTACTTGCAGTTCCGCGACAAGCTCGGGCACTCGTCCGGTTTTCAGTCGTTTCAAAACAGGCTGATCGAATTTACGCTCGGTTACAAAAACGCTCATGTGCTGGCCGTGTACGAGCATCAGCCAAAGCTGCACGGGCAGTTGAACAAAGCGTTGCATGCGCCGAGCATTTACGATGCGGCGATCAAGGAAATGGCGGCGCGCGGCTTGCCGATCGACCCGGCGTGCCTGGAGCGGGACTGGTCGCAGCCGTATCAGCCAAACGCGAGCGTCGAGCAAGCCTGGCTGACGGTTTACCGCGACGTGCACCAATACTGGGACTTGTACGAGCTGGCGGAAAAGCTCGTCGACATCGCCAGCCAGCAGCAGCAATGGCGCTTCAACCATATGACGACCGTGGAGCGCATCATCGGGCAAAAGCCCGGAACGGGCGGTTCCTCTGGCGTCGCTTATTTGCGCAGGGCGCTCGATCACCGTTTTTTCCCGGAGCTGTGGAGCCTGCGCACACAGCTATAGGACAATCCAAGCGAATAGGCAACGGTAAAATGCCACAGCAAACAGGCGTGCGGACAAACATGTTCGGTCACGCCTGTTTTTTTTGACGCGCAAAGCGCGTGAGCTATCAGGACACAGGAACAGCACGATGCTAAGCCTAGCATGCATCCGACGGCAAAGAACGTACCCGGCAGAAAACTTCCATCTGTTTGTCGATGCTTACATTTTCACAAAAAGAACTCTTCGAAAAAATGGAACTTTTTGCATGTCATTGTTACAATCAAGGAAGAAGGAGAAAGCCGTGACCGAAAAAAGGTGGATGTAATCATTTCGCTGCTTGTTGACTGCCTGGGGGGATCCAGGTTTTTTGTCCTCGAAAGTCCCGCCTCAAATTGCCGCGCACCAGGACTCCAAGCGCAAATTTTCACATATTCTTCCTAATATTGGGCACAAATACCCTTCATTTCCCAAGTTTGCTTTGCTTATTATTTTTGAGATAAGCCATGTTTGTCAGAAAAAGCCGAAACGGAGTGGGCATTTGGATGGAAACGATGAAGCCGCCGATGGAAGTTTTGTACGCAGCGCAACTGGCTGCTTTGCGGGCCAACGACACTGGAGCCAAGCCGCCGAACTGGCAATTGTCGCCGCGAGCGGTCCGCGACTTTATTCTCGGCACCGACAAGCCGCTTGCGTACGAAGGAGAGTCCATCGAGATTACGAAAAAGTTTTACGGCGACGATGCCCTGATCGAGCGGGCGATCGTGACGCTTGCCGGAAATCGCGGACTCATGCTCGTAGGCGAGCCGGGAACGGCGAAGACGATGTTAAGCGAGCTGCTCTCGGCTGCGATCAGCGGCACGAGCACCAATACGATCCAGGGCACGGCGGGAACGACCGAGGACATGATTAAGTATTCGTGGAACTACGCCATGCTGCTGGACAAAGGGCCGTCGCTGCAAGCTTTGGTCCCGTCGCCCTTGTACAACGGCATGAACAAGGGCATCATCACCCGTTTCGAAGAAATTACCCGTTGCCCCTTCGAGGTGCAGGACGTCTTAATCAGCATTTTGAGCGACAAAGTCATGAACATTCCCGAGCTTGCAGACGGCATCTTGTTTGCCAAGCCGGGCTTTAATATTATTGCCACCGCCAACCTAAGAGACAAAGGCGTCAACGAGATGAGCAGCGCGCTCAAGCGCCGCTTCAACTTCGAGACGATCGCGCCGATCAACCACGTCAAAATGGAAGCGCAAATCATCGAGTCGCAAGCGAAAATGATTTTGCAGCAAAGCGGCGTGGAAGTCGAGATTGATCGCGATGTCGTGGAACTTTTGGCGACGACCTTTATGGAACTGCGCACGGGCGAGACGAAGGAAGGCTACAAAATCGAGTCGCCGCAATCCGTCATGAGCACGGCGGAAGCGGTATCCGTCTACGTGCAGAGCGCGATGACCGCCTATTACTACGAGGGCAAGCCGATTACGCTGGAGCGGCTGGTGCAAAACTTGCAGGGTGCGGTCGTCAAGGAAAATCAGAAGGACGCGGGCATTTTGAAAACGTACTTCACGAAGGTGGTCAAAGAACGGGCAAAGGAAGAGGGCCTATGGGAAGCGTACTACAACGAGAAGAAATGGATCAAATAAACAGGCTGGTCGAGCAGGAGGTCTACGATCTTTCCGGGCAGGTCGTTTATTTTCCGGTCAGGCACCACAGCCCTGCTTGCGCCTACCATCTGCAAAAGACGATTGAGGCATACGCGCCGCAGATCATTTTGATCGAGGGGCCGGACAACAGCAACCACCTCATTCCGATTTTGACGGATGAACAGACGAAGCCGCCGATCAGCATTTACTACGCGTATGCGTCCGGGGAGAACAAGTACGTCTGCTACTTTCCGTTTTTGGCCTATTCGCCGGAATACGTCGCGCTCACCGAAGCGCGGAAGAGACAAATTCCCGCCGCCTTCATCGACCTGGGCTACGGCAGCAGGCTGGAGAGCATGGAGGACGGCCACGACCTGAAAAAGCAGAACGAAAAGCTATCCTACCACGACGAGCGGATGCTGGCCGGGTCGCAGTTCATCGCCCGCCTGTGCGAGACGATGCGGTGCCGCAGCTTCGACGAGCTGTGGGAAAAAGTGTTTGAGATCGAAGGAATCCGCAAGCCGACACCTGCGTTTGTCAAAGACGTGTTCGCCTACTGCTACCTGTCGCGAAAATGCTACGACGAAGCGACCTTGGAGGCGGAGGGAGACTTGATTCGCGAAGCGCACATGCGGCAAAAAATTGCGGAGGCAAAACAGCAGTACGAAAAAATTCTCGTGGTGACGGGCGGCTTTCATACATACGGTCTGTTGGAGAACCGCAAGACCGCGTATCGCATGCAAAAGGTCAAAGACGAAAAAATATACCCCATGGTGTACACCTATCAGGAAGCGGATCAGTTGAACGGCTACGCCAGCGGCATGCCGCATGTCCACTATTACGAGACGGTTTGGAACGCCCTGAACAAAAAAGAGCAAAGCCCTTTTACGAAAAGCGCGCTGTCGTATTTGGCCCAGCTTGTGAAACGGCTGCGGGAAAAAGGCG
The DNA here is from genome assembly GCF_057543335.1 of Brevibacillus sp. YAE8. NCBI lineage: Bacteria > Bacillati > Bacillota > Bacilli > Caryophanales > Paenibacillaceae > Brevibacillus > Brevibacillus sp. YAE8. The sequence goes on along the minus strand of NZ_BAAIYG010000009.1, from coordinate 9,241 downwards.
AGATCGTGTCGACGGCAGACGCAATCGAAGCGTACGGCCTCATCAGCGGACTGTCCGTCCTGCGCGAAAAGTCGGAGGGCGGCGCTTACGAGCTGCAAGACGCGGTGCTGTCCGCTTTTACAAAAGGCGAGCGCACTCTTGCGACCACGCAGCCGACGGAAACGCTGCGCGAGCTGATGACCGGAGATGGCATCGGCCAGGTGGCGCCAAACGAGCTGGATGTGCCGATCGTCCGCGATTTCAAGGAAACGTGCAAGTCGCTCAAGCTCTCGATCGCGACGACGGGCCGCAATCAAAAAGTTTTGGAGCTGTACGCGAAGCGCTCGCATCGGGAGGCGAGCCGCTTTTTTCACTGCCTGCAGTTTTTGGGCACGGAGTTTTGCGTCAAAGAGGCCGGGCCGGATTGGCAAAACGACAGGTTCGTCAATCTGGTCCGCGAAACGTGGCGCTACGGCTATTCCTCCTACGTCGAGGCCAGGCTGATCGAAGCTTCCGTCTACGGCGGCACGGTGAAGGAGGCCGCGGCGCAAAAGCTGGAAGACACGATGAAGGACTTGCCGCAGCATCAGAGCCACGCCTTGGCCAAATGGCTGCTGATGGCGGTCGTCATGGGCCTGGAAAAGCTCGGCGAACGGCTGTTTGAGGCGGTCGTTTTGGCCGTCAAGGAGGACGGACACTTTTTGTCCTTGTGCAAAACGTTGAAGACGCTGACGATTTTGCGGGAGCAGAAGCGGCTGTTTGGCCTCGCAGACACGGCAAGGCTTGCGGCGCTGATCGACGAGGTCTACTATCAGGCCGTAGCCAAAATCGCGGAGCAGGGCAACCCAAACCCGGATGAGTGCCAGCAGATCGCCGAGCAGTTCAAGTTTTTGTACATGGCAAGCGAGCAAAAGCAATCCGAGTCTTCACGGGAGATTTTTCGCGATCAGCTTCTGACCTTGCTGGCTGGCCCGGTTTTGCCGCCGATGCTGGAAGGTGTCGCCGCCGCGATTTTGTGCAATCTCGGGGCATTCGAGCGCGGGGAAATTTCCCGCCGGGCGAGAGCGTACATGTTCGGCTCGCCGGAACAGATGCTGCACACGGCCGCTTATTTGCACGGCGTCTTTCTCGTCGGCCGCGACTTTTTGTTTTACGAGGAACGGCTGCTTGCGGATTTGAACCAGATGATTACGCGGCTCGACTACGAAGACTTTTTGCAGCTCGTGCCACAGCTTCGCCTGGCCTTCGCCTTTTTTGGGCCAATGGAAATCAGCTTGCTCGCTGAAAAGGTCGCGGCCTTGTTCCAGACCAGTACGGATGCGCTCACCGCTCCGGCTATCGCGGAGCCAGCCTTGCAGCAGGCCCGGCAGCTCGACGCCGAGATCAGGGAGGAGTTTGCCAGATGGAACCTCATTTGAACCGCGAAGCGATCAACCGCTGGCGGCTTTTGCTCGGCTCGCAGGCGGATGATTCCCTGGAGCAGAGCGGCGAATACAGCCGATCCGAGTTTGCCTACCGCGAGCTGGACTCGATTCTGGACTTCCTCTATAGCCGCGAGCACGGAGAGGAGCAAGGCTACCGCAAAGAAGGCGGCAGGGAAGGCTTCCAGCTCACTGTGCCGACCTGGCTGCAAAAAATTCGCAAGCTTTTCCCGAAAAACACAGTGGAAATCTTGGAAAAGCAGGCGCTGGAGCGCTACAACATGACCGAGCTGCTCACGGACAAAAAGGTGCTGGAAAAGCTGGAGCCAAACATGACGCTGCTGAAAAACATCCTCCAGTTCAAGGGCCGGATGAAGGGTGAGGTCGTCAAAAGCGCCAAGGAAGTCGTGCGCAAGGTCGTCGAGGAGCTGCGGCGCCAGTTGGAAGCCGAAGTGCAGACGAGTATCGTCGGCAAGCGCAACCGCTTCCGGCGCGGCTACACGAAAACGATGCGCAATCTCGACGTGCACAAGACGATCCGCAAAAACTTGAAAAACTACGACCGGGCAAACAAACGCTTTATCATCGACGAGCTGTATTTTCACAGCAACATCCAGCATCACAACAAATGGAACATCGTCATCGTCGTGGACGAGAGCGGCAGCATGATGGACTCGGTCATTTACAGCGCGGTGATGGCGAGCATTTTTTACAAGCTGGCGGCACTGAAGACGCATCTCGTCATCTTTGACACCAAAGTCGTCGATTTGAGCGACAGGCTGGACGACCCGGTCGATGTGCTGATGAGCGTGCAATTGGGTGGGGGGACCCACATTGCGCAGGCGCTTCGCTACGGCAAGTCGCTGTTGGAAAATCCGGCGCGGACCATTTTCATTTTGGTTAGCGACCTGGAGGAAGGCTATCCGATCAAGGAGATGTATCGGCAGAGCAAGGATATTATCGACGCAGGCTGTAAGTTTCTGGTGCTGACCGCGCTTGACTTCAACGGAAACGCGACCTACAACAAGCATGCCGCACGCGTGCTCGCGGACATGGGCGCGCACGTCGCCGCGATTACGCCTGACGAGCTGTCGCAATGGATCGGAAAGATCATCAAATAAAAGGGAAGGCAAGGGAGGAAGCAACATGGTACTGAAAAAGCTCGATGCCCATCCACTCGTTGGGCCGTTCGTGGACAGATTCAAGGATGCGAGCCCGCTGAACGCGCATCTGCTCGACCAAATCATGGACTACGTGACAGGGGAGACGAACGAATGCCCGCCGATTGCCGAGGATCAGCGGTATTACGGCTATTCGTTGATGCCCCAGCTCGATAAGCTGAAAAAACGCGGGGAGGAAACGGTCTTTTATCGCGCGGCAGAAGTGTTGTACAAGGCGAGCCACCGCTACTACGAAAGGCAAAGCGTGATGGAGCGCTGCTTCCTCGACACACTTGAACTGCACGACATCGAGGTGGACCCAGGGCGCAAACAGGAGCTTTTGGCCATCGAGCAAAAAGCGCTGGACGCGATGCGAGCAACCGTGGAGCAGTTCGGCCTGCCGTTGTTTCGTACTTTTATGGAAAAGACGATCGAGGACTATAAAGCGAGCATCAGCAGAGATTATACGTCCGTCTTTACACGGGCTAAGCATTTGCTGTTGCTTGCGAACGCCAACGCCATTTCGCCTGTCCTGCTGGAAGGCGTGCAGGAGAAGGTCGAGCCTGTCTACTACCATCTGGTCACGGGCGATACGGCGGCCTATACGCGCGAGCTGTGGCGAATTGCCAAAGATATCGCCATGCTGCAAATCAACAGCAACACGCTGACGAGCGAGTCGCTCTATCCCGCGTACTGCAAGGAGAGAAGGGCAGCGGTGCGCGAGAAATACTTCCCCGAAGAGTCGGCAACAGAAGGCTCTCTGCTCAACCAGCGGCATTTGAAACGCTACATCGAAATCGTGCTCAGCCTCGCTTATTACCGGATGCACGTAAAAGGCGGGATGACGGCGTTTCTCGCCGAGCAAGACGAGAGCGACCGCGAGTTGTTGACGGTCCTGCAAATCGTGTTCGAGCTGTTCCCGCTCGACATTTTGCAGCATGACGTGCGGCTGCGCGGAATCGTCACGCTGACTGCGCCTTACGATTTGCTGCTGGAATTGCGCAATCATCTGGTTCAGCCGCCCACGCAGTGGGAGCAAGCGGAAAAGCTCGTGCTCTCTGACCTCACCAAAGCGAGAAGAGCGCTCGACCTCGCCGCCATTCCGATCGTCAAAGGCTATTTGTACAAAACGCTGGCCGAGCAAGGCGTCGATCTCTCCGCCGCCGATACCTCGCTGGAAGCGGTCGCCCTCGATGCGCTGCGCCGATTGAAGGGCACGCAAAAGCTCGCGAATTATTTGGAGGACAAATGCACGCTGGAGGAAGCGCTGGCGAATGCCCATCTCGAAGATGCGGAGCGCGTCAGACAGCAGATGCACCTGCTCGGCTTTTTGCCGGGCGAGCATCCGTTTGTCGTCCGGCTCACAGTGTTCATGAGCCGCTTTGTCGGCAAGTCGGGCCGGATGGTTGGACACATGTGCTTCGCGCACGCTTTCCAGAGCGACCTGACCAGACTGGTCGGTTTGGCGGCACAGGACGAGGCGGCGGACGTGAAGCAGCTCGTCTGCCAGCTTTTGGCGATCAAAAAATCGTACTATTACTACGCCGAGGTCAAGACCGAGCATTATCAGGCACTCGTCAGAGCCTACCCAAAGCTGTGCCTGGAGGCGTGGGAAAACCTCGATACGGATATTCGCGTGTTTGTGCTGGAAACGATTTTGGACGGCAAGGAGCCTCTGGCTCGCGAGGTGCGCAACCGGGCGATTCGCTTTGGCTTGTCAGACTCGTCGAAAAAAGTGACGGGCATCGCCAACGCGGCGCTGTTGCTCGCGAAGGACGGCGAGCTGTGCGTGGAAGTGTACACGAGCGAAAAGAAAGCGAAGGTCAAGGAATGGGCACTCGATGCCATTCGCACGCTCGACAACCGCAAAGAGATTTTCGCGGAGCTTTTGCAAAAAGAGAAGACGAGCAAGTTCAAGGCACTGATCGAAACCTTGCTGGAAACAGACGGACAAGGTCCGGATGCCGGCATCGCCAATTTGGGCAATCTGATCGACAAGCGCAAGCTCGCCCGAATCAAATGGCTGCCGCTCGAGCTGCTTCCGGCGCTGCGCGACGAGCAGGGCAACGAGCTGGGACGCGAGCTGACCGAGTATATTTTGACGCAATCGGTGGAATCGCCAACGGCTCCGTCGCCGCATGTGCTGAACTTGAAAGGGCAGTTTTGCGCCGCTTCTGCCGCGGATTTGTTCGCCGAGGTGCTGCGCACGTGGCTCGACCAGGGAGCCCCGGCGAAAGAAAAATGGGTCATGCCGCTCGCAATCGCCCTGGGTGACAGAAGAAGCGTCGATACGATCAGCCAGATGGTAAGAGAGTGGACCGATCATTCCCGTGGCGCGCTCGCCGCAGAGGGAGTCCGGGCTTTGTCCTTCTCCGACGACCTGGCGGCGCTGCGGCAGATCGATCAGATTAAACGAACGATTAAAAACAAGCAAGTTCGCTCGGCGGCAGAGGAAGCATTGGGCATGGCAGCGGCGAATCTGAACATTTCCGCAGAGGAGCTGGAAGATCGCCTGGTCACCCAGCTCGGCTTCGATGCTTCCGGCAAGCAAGTGTTCTCGTATGGAGAGCGCACCTTTACCGTGAAGGTCAACAACGATCTGGAGCTGGAAGTTACGAACGACAGCACAGGCAAGACGGTGAAAAATTTGCCCGCTCCGGCGCAAAAAGACGATCAGCAACTGGCGGAGCAAGCGCGGGCGAGCTTTGCCCAACTGAAAAAAGACTTGAAGAGCATGGTCAAGCTGCAAGCGCTCCGTCTGGAGGAATCGCTGTCCAAGTCGCGCTACTGGACGACCGAAGCGTGGAAGCGCCTGTTCGTGGAAAACGTACTGATGCAAAAATTCGCGATCGGCCTGATCTGGGGCGTTTACGAGAACGGGTCGCTCACAGACACGTTCCGCTACATGGAAGACGGCACGTTCAACACGGTCGATGAGGATGAGTACGAGCTGGCCGAGCAGCAGCACATCGGGCTGGTCCACCCGATGGAGCTGGACGCAGAGACGCTCGAAGGCTGGCGGACGCAGCTTGCCGACTATGAAATTTCCCAGCCGTTTGACCAGTTGAACCGCGAACTGTTCGTGCCGACAGAAGCAGAGCTGAAAGCAGACGAAGTGCTCCGGCTCCCGGATGGGGCGTACTCGCCGACCGCGTTTGCCAAAACGATGGAAAAATTCGGCTGGATCAAAGGCGCGCCGCAAGATGCGGGCTTCTACTACGAGTTTTACAAACTGTACGGCAACATCGTAGCTGAGCTGAAAATCAGCGGGGCCAGCATTTCGTACTACGACGGAATGGACGATGTGAGCCTGGAAGCTCTCGCTTTTTACCCGAATGACGACCAGCAGTACAGATACATGTACTTCAAGCCAGTCGATCGGTTGAAGCTCGCCGAAATTCCGGGCCGGGTATTCAGTGAAACGGTCTACGATGTCGTGCGCGCAGCCGGGAAGTAGCCATGGCGGATTTCAAGAGCGACTTTCAGCGGTTTATTGGGCTGTGCAACGAAGAGTACCTGGTCACCTACGCGAATAAAGGCATTTACAACCGGGCAGTCAAGGAAATCGAAAAAGGCGTGACGGTTTCGTATGAATTTTTGCCCGATCATGTCAGGTGCGCGCTGTCAGACGGCAGCGTGTGCCTGCTGTACGCGGATATCGGGCAATTTTCCTGCTCGTGCCCGTCCGACAAAATATGCAAGCACGTCGTCATCGCGATTGTCTACTACGCCAAGAATCATCGGCAGGCGGAAGGAGCGGGCGCGGAGGCAGAGGCAGCCAAACCGGATTTTGGCTGGCTGTTGCAGCTTGGCCCGTCCGAGCTGCTCGGGACTTTTACCGCCGCACAGGTGGAGGAAGTGCTGTTTCGCCTGGAGTATGACGAGGAGCTGGAAGTGGCGGAAACGTCTTTTTTGACCGTAACGCTTCCGTTTGCGCAGGTAGCGGTGTCCTTCGACCAGGAACCCGACCTGGCGCGAAGCAAGTGCAGTTGCAAGGCAAAAGGCCATTGCCTGCACAAGCTGGAGTGCCTGCTCCGCTATCGCCGGATGCACCAGATCGACGACCGCGAACAGCTTCAGGCGGACATGACAGATGTCAGCTATGACGCGGAGGTGGCAGCAGAGGCCAAGGCGTTGCTTGCCGAAGTGCTCGGCATTGGGCTGGCGAAGCTGTCGGAAACGGTCTGCACGCGCATCGAGCTGTTGGCAATCGCCGCCCATAACGGGAACATGCCCGCGCTGGAAAAAGACTTGCGGGGCATCAAGGGCGAGCTTGACCTGTTTTTCCAGCGGCACGTCAAGTTTTCGCAGGAAGTGTTGCTCGACAGGCTGGCACGCGTCTACCTGGGGCTGATCGCGCTGGAAAAAAGCGACCGGCCGGAGCAAAAAAAGCAGTTGCTCGGCAGCTTCAAGAGCAAGTACCACACCGTGCCGCACCTGAATTTGTACGCGCTCGGGGCCAATCCGTGGGAGACGCGCTCCGGGTACAAAGGGATTACGTATTACTTTTTCTCCCAGACAGACAAGCGCATCTACACTTATACGGAAGCCCGGCCTGTCTACTACGAGGGGACGACCTTTTCGTTTGCGTCGAGCTACAAAAGCAAGGCGCCGTGGGGCGAGCTGATGACGATGGAAGAACTGGCGCATTCCCAGGTGAGCTTGACCAGCGCGAAGACGAACCGGGAGCAGCGTCTGTCATCGAGCGAGGAGACGAAGATGATGGTGCTGCCGCGGGAAAACATCGAGGATCTGGAGCTGGGCGAGACGCTTTGCCGCAACTGGTCCGAGCAGATCGGCGAGGGCAGCGGCCTTTTGTTCGAGCAGGCAGCAGACCGCGTCTTTTTGCTGCGAGCGAAGTCGTTTCAGCAAGTTTTCTACGAGGAAGCGTCGCAGCAGCTCGTCATCACGGTGGAAGCGGAAGCGGGCGACAGCGTTTCTCTGCGCCTGCCGTACCACGCCGAATTCGACCGGACGCTGCGCTATTTGGAAAACAGCAAGAGCCTGCTTGCGCTGCGGGACGTCTATTTGCTCGTCCAGCCGATGGGAGATATGCTCTATCCGATCAGTGTGCTGCAAGGCAAATCGCTGACGAGCCTGAAGCTCGATTTACGATGACAGCAGTGGAGGGTGAGGAGGGCAGATGGAAGAGATTTTTATTTATCGCGAAAAGCTGACTGACTGGCTGGAGCGGATGCTGCTCAAGGGCATTCGCAAGCTCGACGCCGACGATCTTCGCATGCTGGCGCAGCTTGAAGCGGGCGCCAAGGAGTACGAGATGGGCTTTCTCGCGGAGCTGATCGCAGGAGTCATCGAGGCGGGAAACCAGTATTTGCGGGATGCGCGGGCGGGAGTGGAGCAGTTGACCGAACGATATTTGTATATGGTACAATACGTCAACATGATGGGTAAACTTGGCTACGCCAAGCCATCGGCGCAGCCTTAGTTGCCCTTATACGGGATAAGAATCTTATTCATTCTTGTCTGGATGAAACAGCCGCTGGCGCCGACGGAGGCAGATGGAAGGCACACGACCGGACGCTGCCTGCGGGTGTCGGGAAGGATAGATGACGATGGAATTCCATATGCAATTATCGGATATGCATGACTACTTTCCGCAGTTTCTCGCGTCCATGCAGGCAACCTTGCGCGATCGCGCCTGGGAGCAGCAGGCGATCGCTCCTCCGCATATCGGCACGGGCGGCATCACCCGGCTGCGGATTCGCCCCGGCATGGAGATTGTCATAACGGATTTGCAGCTCGAAGAAGACATGAAGTACACGATTCGGGAAAACTTTCAGCTTCTGGAGCTGAGCTACAGTTTGAGCGGGCAGACGTATTGCGCCTGGAACGGCCAGGAAAAGCAGATTGTCGGCAAGGAAGGCAGCGTCGTCTTTTTGGAAGACGAAGAAGTGTATCTGGAACGCAAAGCCGGGATTCGCAATCAGCACGTCGAGATTCGCATGAGTCCCGAGCACTTCCTCAGTTATTCGGAAAACGGCGAGGACCGCCCGGTTTTCGAGGCGTTTTTGCAGCGGCATCTGGGCAGCGTGGAGCCCTACGATGTGACGCCAGCGATCCAGAAGTGCGTCCACGACATGTTTTTCTGCACGTATCAAGGCCCGCTCAAACGGCTGTACATGGAGAGCAAGGCGATGGAAATTATCGCGCTGGTCAGCCAAGGCTTCAGCAAGCCAACAGCGACGCGCGGCAGGACGCATCTGCGCAAGCAGGATATGGAGATCATCGCGGGCGTGCGCGAGACGATTTTGCGCAATCTGGAAAATCCGTACAGCATCCGCCAGCTTTCCCGGCTGGCGGGGATCAACGAATGCAAGCTCAAGCAAGGCTTTCGCGAGATGTACGGCATGAGCATTTTCGAGCAAGTGCGCCAGGCGCGGCTGGAAAAGGCGCTCGCCCTGATGGAAACGGAGCAGCTCACCATCGGCCAGGCTGCCGCTTCCGTCGGATACAGCAACGCGAGCAACTTCACGGCGGCCTTTCGCAAGCAGTATGGCTGCAACCCGAGCGAATACACGAGACGGCATTTCTTTGACAGATTGTAATATCAAGTGCGACACCTAGATAAAAAAACGGCCCATGATTGATTCGTGTAAAATGAAGTCACCACAACACCATTTACACAGGAGAATCAATCATGAGTTATACACATCTTAGCAT
>NZ_BAAIYG010000008.1:0-134877 GCF_057543335.1 Brevibacillus sp. YAE8 | reverse complement strand
AATGTGGATTCGAAAAACATCGTGATTTAGTCGGTGCTATGAACATTCGATATGCACCTGTGATTGATGGTAACAGTCAATCAGCCTAAGATGCTATATGCACTGTCTTAGGAGGGGCAATGAGATGCCCTCATCTTGAAGGCTGTTCAAAACAGAAATGGACTGCGAACGCTTAGTCATTCAAGAATCCCACCCGTACACCGCAAGGTGGAAGGCTTGCGGCTTTAGCCGTGGGAGTCTCAAGTGGACTTGTACCAGATTCACACCTTCGACCCGGAGACGCCGCTGGAAGAGACGCTACGCGCCCTGGATGACATGGTGCGCTCCGGCAAAGTGCGCTATATCGGGGCGTCGAACTACGCGGCGTGGGAGCTGATGAAGGCGATCGGGATCAGCGAAAAGGAAGGCTTGAACCGCTACGTCTCGACGCAAGTCAGCTATTCGCTCGCGGATCGCACGCCGGAGCGCGAGCTGGTGCCGATGTGTCTCGATCAGGGCGTGGGCATCATCCCGTACTTCCCACTGGCGGGAGGCATTTTGACCGGAAAATATACGAGCGCAGACAAAGCTCCGGCAGGCTCTCGCGCCGATAAAGAGCCGCGCTTCGTCCAGAAGCTGAGTGCGGGAAACTTGGCGTTCGGGCAGCAAGTAAGTGCGGCAGCAGCCGAGCTGGGCGTTTCTCCGAGCGTGCTGTCGCTCGCCTGGCTGATGCACAAGCCTGCTGTCTCGACCGTGATCGTGGGGGCGACTCGCGTTGACCAGCTCACGGATAACTTGCAGAGCGCTTCGCTTGCGCTCGATGCGGCGACGATGGAAAAGCTGGACCGCCTGAGCGACCCGTACCGTCACGGGGAGCCGTTTGCGGTGTACCGCCTGTCGTAGCTTGTCTGAAATAGAAAAAAACGACGCGAGAACAGCTTACGCGTCGTTTTTTTCCTGCCTGGATATTTATTATTCGGCTGCCATGGTGCTTTCTTTGAGGATGACGTCGTGCGCTCCGCCTTCGACGAGGCTGGTAGCGGAGATCAGCGTGATGCGCGCTTTTTGCTGCAGCTCGGAGATGGACAGGGAGCCGCAGTTGCACATGGTCGACTTGATTTTGCTCAGCGTGCGGTCCAAGTTTTCGCGCAGGCTACCCGCGTATGGCACGTAGGAGTCCACGCCTTCTTCAAAGACGAGGCTGCTTTTGCCCCCTGTGTCGTAGCGCTGCCAGTTGCGCGCGCGGTTGGAGCCTTCTCCCCAATATTCTTTCACGAAGTTGTTGCCGATCTTCACTTTTTTGGTCGGGCTTTCGTCGAAACGGGCGAAGTAACGGCCCAGCATGACGAAGTCTGCGCCCATTGCCAGCGCGAGCGTCACATGGTAGTCGTGCACGATGCCGCCGTCGGAGCAAATCGGTACGTAAATGCCGGTTTCCTTGAAGTATTCGTCGCGCGCTGCCGCCACTTCGATTACAGCGGAAGCCTGGCCGCGTCCGATCCCTTTTTGCTCGCGGGTGATGCAGATGGAGCCGCCGCCGATGCCGACTTTTACGAAGTCTGCGCCCGCTTCTACGAGGTAGCGGAAGCCTTCCTTGTCGACGACGTTACCAGCGCCGATCGGCACGTTGAAGTTTTGTTTGACAAACTGAACCGTGTCGCGCTGCCATTCGGAGAAGCCGTCGGAGGAGTCGATCACGAGGATGTCGACGCCTGCTTCCACCAGGGCAGGAACGCGCTCCTGATAGTCTTTCGTATTGATGCCCGCTCCTACGATATAGCTTTTATTGGCGTCCAAAAGCGACAGCGGGTTGTTTTTGCGGGAGTCGTAGTCCTTGCGGAAAACGAGGAAGTCGAGATTTTGGTTGTCGTCCACGATCGGGAGGCAGTTGAGCTTGTGCTCCCAGATCAGGTCGTTTGCTTCGGAGAGCGTGATGCCGGATTTGCCGTAGATCAGGGAGGAGAACGGCGTCATGATATCGCTCACAGGCTTGTCCAGCGAGTCGCGGCTGATGCGGTAGTCGCGTCCGGTAACGATTCCGAGCAGCTTGCCTTTGGCGGAGCCGTCTTCGGTCACCGCTACTGTGGAGTGGCCTGTCTGTTCTTTCAGTTCCAAAATATCTTTCAATGTGTGGCTTGGCGTCAGGTTGGAGCGGCTCACGACGAAGCCTGCCTTGTGGTTTTTCGCTTTGCGAACCATGGTCGCCTGGCTCTCGATCGACTGGGAGCCAAAAATAAAGGAAATACCGCCACATCTAGCCAATGCGACCGCCATATGATGGTCGGAAACTGCTTGCATGACTGCGGATGAGAACGGTATGTTGAGTTTGATCGCTGGTTTTTCGCCTTTTTTAAACTTGGTAATCGGAGTGGATAAGTCCACATTGTTTGGGGTGCATTCTTTTGTGGTCAGGTTCGGAAGCAGCAAAAACTCGTTAAACGTCCGAGATGGTTCTGTGTAATAAAAAGCCACAAGTCTCTCCTCCTGTATGATCTTTATTAGAGAAATTTTTATCATGGTAACCGCCAAGCGTAAGAACGTCAATAGGGAATCGAAAGAAGGGGTGTTTTTGCCGTGATTTTGCCGATGAATCGTGAACAAGTTCGTTCGCTCGCGCCCATTTCGCTGGAGCAGTCGTACATATTGTACGGCAATGTGGCGTTGCGGGCGGAGCGGAGCTTATTTGCGGCAGATGTGGAGGAGGGAGAGCTGCGGGCGGTTGGCTCGTATTTGCAGGGGATGCCGTTCCATGCGTTTTCCTTGCAGCTTTTTGCCGCTGAAAGAGACTACGAGGTGACGGAGATGCTGAATTATTTTCGCGAGCATCCTGCTGTCGATCTGGCTGCCGGGCAGACAGGGGTGTTCGCTGTGCCTCACGCTTGCCTCAAGCGGGTGACGATTCCAGGGACGCTGTCGCAAAGGGAAATGCAACTGATGAAGCTGGTCCGGCCGGAGAAGTTGCTTGCGCCGGGGGAATCTCGCCTGCTCGCATCGGCTGAGGCCGAGGTCGCCGTGGAGCTGGCGCAAAGAATCGGCATGATTAGCTTTCGCGCCGAGGAAGTGGTCGAGATGCCGCACATCGCGCTTTTTTCCGAGCAGGACGAGCCGATGGCCTTGGCAGGCTTTCACGTGTACGAAGAGGCGTTTGTGGAGATCGGGAACATCGGAACGAGCGAAAAGCATCGGCAAAAAGGGCTGGGGACGCAGATTACGTCCGACGTCAGCCGACTGGGCCTGGAAAAGTCGCCAAACGTCTATTTGATGGTGTTTGCCGACAATCCGCAAGCGATTCGGGTCTATGAAAAGCTCGGCTACGAGACAGTGTCTAGCTATGCTTTTGTCGAATTTGCTTTATAGGCAAGCGCGCAAAAAAAGAGCGATTTGGCCTCGATGGTTGGTTGCATCGGGCGAATCGCTCTTTTTGCTACTGGCTCTGTCAGCCTTTGAACGAGACGGGAATCGTCATGGTGAAGCAAGGCCCGTCCGCGTCATTGCGGGCATCAATCGTGCCTTTGTGGGCTTCGAAGACGGCGCGGGCAATCGCCAGTCCAAGGCCGTGCTTGCCGGATTTGCCTTTGCGGAAGCGCTGGAACAAGTTCGGCAGCAGCGCCTCCTCGATAGGCGGACCGTCGTTGGAGATGCTCACGACTACGTTTTGCCCAAGCTGTCGGCCGGTGATGGTCAGCCGGCTTTTGGCATAGCGCAGTTGGTTTTCCATGATGTTGACAAAAGCGGTGCTGAGCTGCTCGCCGTCGCCTTCCACGATCAAGTCGGGGGGCACGTTCACTTGCCACTCTACTTGCGGATTGAGCACGGAGAGCCGTTGCCGCAGCAAATGCATCATCTCCGACAGGTCGACGCGCCCTACCTGCATTATTTGGGAGACGGATTCGATTTTGGTCAAATACAACAACTGGCCGACGACCTTTTCCAGCCGTTTGCTCTCTTCCATGATGATCGCCAGCCCTTTTTCCGCTTGCGGTCCCTGGAAGACGCCCTCGATCAAGCCTTGGGTATAGCCCTGAATCGCCATGATCGGCGTTTTCAGCTCATGGGAAATGTTTTGCACAAAATGGCGCTGTGATTCGTCGTATTCCTTCAACTGGTTTTTCATCGTATCAAATGAGCGGGCGAGCTGGCCGATCTCGTCGCCGCGATCCATCACGAGCGGAATGTCGAACTGGCGGCGGGCGATCTTTTTGCACAGCTCGTCCAGACTGCGCAGCGGCCTGCTCAAATATCCGCTGAACCAGACAGCGAGCAGCCAGCTAACGAGCAAAAGCAGGCTGAAAATCAGCAAAAACTGCCGGGTGAGGATCGCGTTGATCTGATTCAGCTCTTTTTCCTTGGAGAACAGCACCATGTAGTACGGAAAGCCGTGATAGTCCATGCGCTTGCTGACGAACAGGTAGTTTTCGTCGCCGCGACTCAACGTGCCGTGTTGCAGTTGGCCGTTCGGGTGCGCGGCAGCCTTGAGGAACAATTCCCGCGCTTCCTCATACGGAATCCGCCCGCTGCTGCTGCGGCTGCCTAGCTCTCGTCCGTTTTCGGCGTAGACGATCATGTCAAACGAGTATTCGTAGCGGGAAAGCAGCAATTGCAAAAAGTAAGGAGCCGCAGCCGGAACGGGCAAAAGCTCGTTGTGTTCATTGAAGGAAATATGCTCGGACAACGTGTAAAACTCGTCCTCCAGCAGCGCGTACGTGTTGGAGACGAGGTATTGTTTGACGGCCAGCGGATAGCCGATGCCAAGTCCAATGCCCAGTACACTCGTCAACAGCATGAACAAAATGAGAATTTGCCGGGAGAGCGGCAAGTTTTTCAGCCGAAATTTGCTCATACGCGCGTCATCCGGTAGCCGAAGCCATAGACCGTTTCGAGTGGAAACTTGGGCATTTTTTTGCGGATTCGCTTGACCAGGTCATCGACGGCACGGTCGGAGCCGATGTAATCCTCGCCCCAGATCGAGGTCAGGATTTGCTCGCGATTCAGCGCCAGTCCCTGGTTGTGCAAAAGGTAGACGATCAGCTCGAACTCTTTGGTCGTCAAATCAATCAGTTCGTCGCCTTCTTTTACTTGCCGTCCTTTTTCTGAGATCATATAAGGACCGACCGTTACCCAATCCTGGAAAGTCTGCGGCGACACGACGGCAACACCTGGCTTTTCATAGGTGCGCTGCAAAAGCTTTTTCGCGCGAATGACCAGCTCGCGAGGCAAAAACGGCTTGGCGAGATAGTCGTCGCTGCCCAACTCCAGACCGATGATTTTATCCACGTCCTGGTCGCGGGCCGAAATGAAAATGATCGGGACGTTCGATTTTTGGCGGATGAGCCGGAGCAGCTCGTAGCCGTCGATATCCGGCATCATGATGTCCAATATCCACAAATGGGGCTGAGTTTCTTCATCAAGCAGCGGCAGCACCTCGGTGCCGCTGGAAAATGCCTTGACCTGCAATCCGGCGCTTTGCAAGTACGATTGCAGCAATTCTAGCAGGTTGGTTTCATCGTCCACCAGATAGACAAGGTAGGGGGTGTTCATGGTTTTGCCCTCGCTTTGCATCTGTTTTCCATTATTGTAGCATAGCCAAAAACGAGATGTGTGGGAGGCGCGTAAGAGAATCGTGGAAAACGTGTGGAAGCAGGAATCCCATCCAGTCTCACGAAAAAGAAGTAGGGAAAAAACGGCACCGACAGATGGAAAGGAGCGATTTCATGAAACGACAGACGAAAACGTCACTCATGCTACTATCCTTGCTGCTATTTGTTACGGCTTGCGCCACGCAGCCGGTGGATACGCAGCCTACTCCGGCTCCAGAGCAGCCGACCGCTCCTACCGTGCAAACGCCGCCGGAGGCGAACCAACCGATCCAATACCCGTACACTGCCCCGTTGACAGGACTCGGCAGTCAGGAACGACTGGACAGCAAGCGCCCGATCATGGTCATGATTAACAACGCGCCGCCAGCGCGGCCGCAGACAGGGCTGAACAAGGCGGACATTATCTACGAAGTGCTGGCCGAGGGCGAGATGACTCGCTTTTTGACGATTTACCAAAGCCAGCAGCCGGACGTCATCGGGCCTGTTCGCAGCATTCGCCCGTATTTCATTCAGCTCGGCATCGGCTTTGACGCTGTGCTCGTCCATGCAGGCGGCAGCCAGGAAGCGCTGGAAACGCTGGCGCGGTCCGACTACAGCCATCTGGACGAAATCCCGAACGGCCGCTACTTCTGGAGGGAGAACTTCCGCAAAATGCCGCACAACCTCTACACCAAGCCAGAGCTGATCCAGCAGGCGATGGAGGACAAAGGCATGCGCCCAACCGCTGAAGTGCCTCACTTCACGTTCCTGCCCGCAGATGCAAAGATCAAGGAAGGCGAGCCGGCGACACAGGTGGATTTGACGTTTCACTCGTTGAACAAGGCTGCCTTTACATACGATGCCGAACAAAAGAAATACATGCGCTTCACGGCTGGCAAGCCGCATGTCGATCTGAGCGACAACAAGCAGCTTTCGACGACGAATTTGCTGGTCATCTCGGCCAAGCACCGCGTCCTCGACAGCGAGGGCCGCAGACAGGTCGATGTAGTCGGCCCGGGAGACGGTTATTTGTTCCAGCAGGGCAAAGCCCGCAAAATCAAGTGGAAGCGCAGCAACGGCGTCATTCGTGCCTACGAGGACGTTGCGCTGACGCAGGAGGCGCCGCTTTTGCCGGGAAATACATGGGTGGAAATCCTCCCGACTACCCCGGATCTGTCGCAATCGTTGAAGTTCCAGTAGGGATTGGGGCTTGCGGATGAAGGCGGTTTCTTCTAAGATTAATTGTAAGGCTTTAGTGCTTAAAAATTGTACAGCGAGAAACCGTCCGGAAGACGGAGACCATAATCGGGGTGACGAACATGCAACTGGAAAAACTGAAGGGGAAAGGGATTGAACAGCTTTTTGAAGCGATTCTGTCTCTGGAAACAATGGAAGAGTGCTATCAATTTTTTGACGATTTGTGCACGGTAAACGAAATGCAGTCGCTGGCGCAGCGGCTGGAAGTAGCGCGCATGCTTCGCAAAGGCTTTACCTACAACCAGATCGAAGCGGAGACCGGGGCCAGCACAGCCACCATCTCCCGCGTCAAACGCTGCCTGAACTACGGCAACGACGGATATCAGATGGCGCTGGAGCGCATTGGAAAATAGCTAGGAGGCAGGCAACGTTGATTGACTATCGCAGTTGGCGCCATACGTTTAAACTGGACCCGGACAAAACGATCGACGACGAGGCGCTGGAACTGATTTGCGAGTCCGGTACCGATGCGATTATTGTCGGCGGCACGTACGGCGTGACATTCGACAACACGCTCGATCTGATGTCCCGCATCCGCCGCTACGCGGTTCCGGCTGTGCTGGAGATTTCTTCGCTCGATGCGGTTGTGCCCGGATTTGATTCGTATTTGATCCCGCTCGTGCTGAATGCGGGTGATCCTGACTGGACGTTTACGCCGCACGTCACCGGGCTGAAAGCATATGGCGCCTATATTCACTGGGACGAGATCATTACGGAAGGGTATCTCATCGCCAATCCCGCAGCAGGAGTGGCCGAGCTGACGCGCGCGCGGCCGATCGCAGACGCCGCAGAAGCGAAGGCATACGCGCAAGTCGCGACCAAAATCTGCCGTTTGCCTGTCGTCTATTTGGAGTACAGCGGCACCTACGGCGATCCTGCTATCGTCAAGGCGTGCAAGGCAGGGGCCGACGAAGCCCACGTCTTTTACGGGGGCGGCATTCGCACTCCGCAGCAAGCGGCGGAAATGGCGGCGATTGCCGACACGGTAGTCGTGGGCAACGTGATTTATGACGACCTGCAAGCAGCTTTGGCGACAGTGGCTGCCGTGAAGGGTGAACAATAGCAGACAGAAGACGAGAGCCAGAATGATGGAAGGCTCTCTTTTTTTGCGAAAGCATATATTTTGGAAGAAAATGGGTTGGGGCGCAGCCGCGTGACAGATCGTGCAGGCTGCTTTTTTGTTGCCTTGTTTAGCTGGAAGCGAGCAAGGTTCGGGTATTCTGACATAAGAAAAAATGAGCAGCCGTGCATGATTAGCAGCAGGTGGACCGGTTCGTTTAATTTTGGAAACGGCGGGGAAACTAACCGAAAATCTGGTAAGGGGCAGAATATAGATGATATCCGATTTCAAGCGCTTCCTGATCGGAAGACCGATGAAAACAAACGAGCTTGCAGCAGAAAAATTAAGCAAAGTAAAAGCGTTAGCGGTCCTTTCATCTGATGCGCTATCTTCCGTAGCTTACGGAACCGAGCAGATTCTTCTCGTATTAATAACGGTGGGCGCTGCAGCGCTATGGTATTCCATCCCGATCTCGATTGCCGTTGTCGGCCTGTTAACTATCCTGATTTTGTCCTACCGCCAAACGATATTCGCTTATACGACAGGCGGCGGAGCATACATTGTGGCAAAGGACAATTTGGGAACCACGACAGGGCTGGTTGCAGGCGGTTCCTTGCTCGTGGATTACATTTTGACTGTGGCGGTGAGTACGTCCGCTTCCACAGACGCGATTACATCGGCATTTCCGGCTCTGCATGAACATCGCGTGCTGGTTGCCCTTCTGATGATTTTCATTGTCACGCTCTTGAATTTACGGGGCATCACGGAGTCGGCTACGATTTTAATGTACCCCGTGTATTTTTTTGTCGTAGCCATTCTCGCCTTAATCATTGGCGGCGTGTATCAATGGATAGCCGGGAACGTTCACACGCCATCTCCCGAATACGGCGCAGTTGTTCCAGGCATTACGTTATTCCTGCTTTTGCGGGCTTTTAGTTCAGGCTGCTCGGCATTGACAGGGGTAGAAGCTGTCTCCAACGCCATTCCGAATTTCAGGGAGCCAGCACCGAAAAACGCAGCTTTGACGCTTATCACCATGGGATTGATCCTTGGCATTATGTTCATGGGAATCAGCCTGCTGGCTTACGCGTACGGGATTGCGCCGAGTCCAAAGGAAACAGTAGTGTCGCAAATCGCTTCAACGGTTTTTGGGCGCGGAATCGTGTACTACTTCATTCAGGCTGTTACAGCGCTTATTTTGTTCCTTGCAGCCAATACGGCTTTTGCGGCCTTTCCTTTGCTTGCCTTTATGCTGTCGAAGGACAGATTCATGCCCAACATGTTTATGGTCCGGGGAGATCGTCTGGGGTTTTCGAACGGAATCATTTTTTTGGCGATTCTTTCAGGAATCTTAATTATTGCGTTTCAAGGAGAAACAGAAAATCTGATCCCGTTATACGCGCTTGGTGTGTTTATCCCGTTTACGCTGTCACAGGCAGGGATGATGAAGCGATGGATCACGAAAAAACCGCCAGGCTGGCTCACGCCTTTTCTGATTAATACGTTGGGCATGCTCACGACCTTGACGATTTGCCTGATCTTCTTGCTTACCAAGTTCACGCAGGTGTGGTCGATTTTTATTTTCCTGCCCATCGTCATTTTTATCTTCCGCAAAATTAACAGGCACTACAGAGATTTGGCCGATGAGCTGCGGCTGGATGTTGAAACCGATAAGCCGGAGCCAAAAGGCAGTGTCATTGTGATCCCGGTGGCGGGCATATCGCAGGTGGTAAAAAACACGATCAGTTATGCGCAATCATTGACGGACGACATCGTGGCTGTCTATGTAGGATTCAGTGATGAGGACATGAAAAAAATGGAGGAAAAATGGGCGCAGTGGAATCCGGGAGTGCGCTTGATTGTTTTGCGTTCGCACTACCGTAGTATCATCAGGCCGTTGTTTAAGTTTATTGACACGGTGGAATGGAAAAAGGCCGAAACCGACCATGTTACGGTCATGATTCCACAGTTTATTACAAAGCGCTGGTGGCATAACCTGCTGCATAACCAGACGAGTTTGCTGATTCGGGCGTATTTATTTGCCAGGCAGGATGTGAAAATCGCTACGGTGCCGTATCGGTTGAAGAAGTGAGGCGTTGCATTTTTGTTGCAGTTGTCCAAACACCTTCCGCACTAGAATGGCAGTCGCGATCAGCGTGAAACCTCCAACGAAAAGCTTGATTCGATTGTCGAAAAGAAACCGCCGAATTTGTACATTCTGGCGGTTTTTAGGCTGCTATCTTTATTTTTTTAATTCCTCTAGCAACTTTATGATTTTGTCGTTTTGTTTGGCTATGCTCCTTAAATTAAACGCAGCAGCTAACAGAAGAGCCACTATTACAGGCATGTAGAAGACTTCCAAAATAGTCATCATCTTCACCTCAATAAGTAGGATATCGGGTATAGGTGAAACGAGCAATCCATCAAAAGAACGGATTGCTCATTTTTTCCAAATTCACTTCGAAGAGGAAGGGCCAGAAGGGTCAATACTGTTAAATGCAAGCCCTAGCAAGCATCATGCGCGCCCCCGCTCCTTGCTGTCCCGCAAAAGAGGCGTCACCCGCATATACGTGCATACGCGCCACACCCATTCCAGCGGCCCCATGCGAAAGACCGACAGCCACAGCATGCTGCACGCCATTTGCAGCGCGTAAATGCCGAGACAAATGAGCGTGGACTGCCAGTAGCTGAGCGTGCCGTACCAGCCAAACAAATAGCCGCCAGCCAAAATCAGCACCGTCTGTCCCACGTAGTTCGTCAGCGCCATCCGCCCGTAGCTGGTCAGCGGCGCCAGCGCCTTTTGCACGCTGCGGTGCTCCAACAGCCGGATCAGCGTCGTTGTGTAAAACGCCGACATGACAAAGCCTGTCGAGGTCAGGGCGATCGTGTAATACGTAAGCTCCAGCAGTTGTTGCTCCGAGATATCGTCCACAACGATCGTCTGGGCCGACATGAACGGATCGGATGGCAGGAATTGATACTGGGCGTACAAGCCGAGCAGCGTGAGCGCGAAGGCGATTCCTTGCACCTTTTTGATCGCGGGCAGGAAGCGGGGAATGTCCTGAAAAACCCCGAATTGCCCGACGGACAGGCCGAGAATGAACAGCGGCAGCACGAGAAACGGCTTCACGCCTGTGGCGCAAACCAGGATGGAGAGAATAAGACCGATTGCCAGATTTGTTTTAGCGCGCAGGCGGTAAAAAGGCATCAGCATAAAGCCGAAGATGGCGTAAATGAACAACGCTTCTCCCGGATGAAACATTTTGTGCACGAAGCCGAAGGCCAGAAGCGCAATCAATCGGCGAATGAACAGGGCGGTGCTGTTTGCGCCTTTTTCTTTTGCCCGGCTGACAAACAGATGGAAGCCGACGCCAAACAAAAACGAGAAAATCACGAAAAAGCGCGATTCCACGGCAAAGTTGAAAAACTGGAACAGCCAGGCGTCAACGCTGCCGGGAGCAGGTGTCTGCACGGAGAGAAGCGGCAATATGTTGACCAGGACGATGCCGAGCAGGGCGAACCCGCGCACGGTGTCCAATGTGTTGATCCGTTGGTTCCCGATGGGAGCAAAGGCTGACAAGCCGATCACTTCCTTTTTTCCATAGATGAATGTCCAAACAAAAACAGACACCTCTTCATCCTACCGCACAGGGAGGGGCGAGGAAAGAGAATTGGCTTACGACGCCCTTACAAAATCGGAAGGAGCCTTTTTCGCAACTAACGGGCCTGACGCGTCGTCTACATGTTATAAATCAGGAAAAAAGAGGAGGCGCGAGGATGAAGCCGATTGCGCGGGGAAGGTGGAGGCTCGCGGCAGGCATCGTCTATTACCGCGGGAAAAGACGGATTCAGTGGCTGGTGGGACGAACGAGATTCGCCCGCGAGAAAAAAAGCGAGCTGCTTTCGCATGTGCATTTTTCCCACCAGACGATATTGCTGCGGCGGTTGCAAAACGTCGAGATGTGGATGCAGCACAACAAAGTCATCAATTTGCGACTGGCGACAGCTCGCCTGGACAAAGTAATGCTGCGGCCGGGTGAAACCTTTTCCTATTGGAAGCTGATTGGCAAGCCGACAAAAGGAAAAGGCTACGTGGAGGGGATGCTGCTCTCGCACGGGCGCGTCACAGGCGGAATCGGCGGCGGGTTGTGTCAGCTCTCGAATTTGCTGTACTGGATGACGCTGCATACGCCCTTGACGGTCACCGAGCGCCACCGCCACAGCTACGACGTTTTTCCCGACGCCAACCGGACGCAGCCGTTCGGAAGCGGTGCGACCTGTTTTTACAACTACCTCGACTTGCAGATCGAAAACCGGACGAAGCAAACGTTCCAGCTTCACGTCTACCTGACCGACACGCATCTGGTCGGAGAGTGGCGCTCCGACATGCCCCCGACACGAACGTATGAGATTATCGAAAAAGAACACGCCATCACCCCGTCGATCTGGGGCGGCTACGAACGGAGCAATCAGCTTTACCGCAATGTGTATGCGCAGGACGGGACCTGGCTGGAACAGGAGTGGCTGACGGAGAATCGCGCCTATATGATGTACGAGCCGCTTTTGCCAAAAGGATGATCTTTCCTCGCCCGTTTACGAACTGGAACTCAAGTGCGATCTGTGCGAAAATAGGAACATATGCACTCGTCTAGGGAACGTGGAAAGGTGGACTTATACATATGGTTTTAGCAGAACGAATTACAGCAGGCTTGAACCCGCAGCAGCGGGAAGCCGTACTGACTACAGAAGGCCCTGTCCTGATTTTGGCCGGTGCGGGCAGCGGCAAGACCAAAGTGCTGACGCAGCGCATCGCGTACCTCATCAGCGTGAAACAGGTGGCGCCGTGGAGCATTCTCGCCATCACCTTCACCAACAAGGCGGCGCGGGAGATGCAAAACCGCGTGGCGGCGATCATTGGCGGCGCGGCGGCGCAGGATACGTGGCTGTCGACGTTTCACTCCCTGTGTGTGCGAATTTTGCGCAGAGACATTGACCGACTCGGCATCAGCCGCAGCTTTACGATTCTCGACGCGGGCGATCAGTTGTCGGTCGTCAAGCAATGCCTGAAGGAGCTAAACATTGATCCCAAGCAGTATGAGCCGCGCTCGATTTTGGCTGCCATCAGCGGAGCGAAAAACGAACTGACAGACCCGGACACTTTCGCCAGACTTGCCGGAGATCCGTTTGCGCAGGTCGCCGCGAAGGTGTACGAGGCGTACCAGAAAAAGCTGAAAAGCAACCAGTCGCTGGACTTCGACGACTTGATTATGACGACTGTTCGCCTGTTCAAAGAAGTGCCGGAAGTGCTCGAGTTTTACCAGAAAAAATTCCGCTACATTCACGTGGACGAGTACCAGGATACGAACCGGGCCCAGTACCTGTTGATCTCCATGCTCGCGGACAAATACCGCAACGTATGCTGCGTGGGGGACGCCGACCAAAGTATTTACAAATGGCGGGGCGCGGATATTTCCATCATCCTCAACTTTGAAAAAGACTATCCGGAAGCGAAGCTCATCAAGCTGGAGCAAAACTACCGCTCGACAAAAACGATTTTGCAGGCAGCCAACGAGGTGATCGCCAACAACAAGCTGCGCAAGGAAAAGAAGCTGTGGACGGAAAATCCGGGCGGCGACAAAATCATGTGTTTTCAGGGCGACTCCGAGCACGACGAGGCGTACTTCATCGTCGATACGATCCGCAAGCAACTGCCGCAGTACAAGCGCTACGACAAGTTTGCCGTCCTGTACCGGACAAACGCCCAGTCCCGTGTGGTGGAGGATGTGTTCATCAAGTCGAACATTCCGTACACGATCGTCGGCGGAACGAAGTTCTACGACCGCAAAGAGATCAAGGACATCCTGGCTTACCTGCGCCTCATTTCCAACCCGGACGACGACATCAGCCTGCAGCGCATCATCAACGTGCCCAAGCGCAATATCGGGGACACGACGGTTGAAAAGCTGCAAGCGTACGCCAATGCAAACGGCCAGTCGCTGTATCAGGCGATTCAGGAGGCCGCCTACATGGGGCTGCCGTCGCGCACGACGAATGCGATTTTGTCGTTTAACGACCTGATTACCAACCTGATGCAGATGACCGACTACTTGAGCGTGACCGAGTTGGTAGAGGAAGTGCTGAAGCGCTCCGGCTACCGCGAATCGCTCAAAGAGGATAAAACGATCGAAGCGCAGGCCAGACTGGAGAACATCGAGGAGTTTCTGTCTGTGACGCAGGAGTTTGAGCGCAAAAACGAAGACAAGAGCTTGCTCGCGTTTTTGACCGATCTGGCACTGGTCGCGGACATCGACTCGCTCGGAGAAGACGGGGAAAAAGAAGAGGTAGCGGAAAATGGGCAGGTTGTCCTGATGACGCTGCACAGCGCCAAAGGTTTGGAGTTTCCTGTCGTGTTCCTCGTCGGCCTGGAGGAAGGCGTGTTCCCGCACAGCCGTTCGTTGTTTGACGATGCCGAGATGGAGGAGGAGCGCCGCCTCGCGTATGTAGGCATTACCCGGGCAGAGGAGCGGCTGTACATGACGTGCGCACGGATGCGGACGCTGTTCGGCCGGACGAATGTGAGCGTGCCATCGCGCTTTTTGCAGGAAATCCCGCCAGAGCTGTTGGAAGGAAACCCTGCTGCTGCGGAGCGGAGCTTTGGCGGCAGTCGCGGCGGAGCATTCGGCCAGCGCGATCCGGGGGCGAGAGCGTTTGGCTCCACGACTTCGCAAGCAGGCGGCGGTGGCTTCGGCGCGACAAAGCCGGGCATGGCGCAGCGCTTTGCCGGAGGCTCTCAGGCAACGTTTTCCCGCCCAGGCATGCAGGCTGGCGACAAGCTACCCGGACACGGCCAGGGAGCCGGAGTGGATTGGAAAGTCGGGGACAAGGTGCAGCATGGCAAGTGGGGCACAGGCACTGTCGTCAAGGTCAAAGGCACGGGAGACGACATGGAGCTTGATATCGCGTTTCCAAGCCCGACAGGCATCAAGAAGCTGCTCGCGAAATTCGCACCGATACAGCGGACATAAGCAGAACTATCGCTAAAGTAAAGGATGAACGAGATGGATCGATTGACGGCGGAAACAAAAATCAAGGAATTGGCGAAACGAATTGAGCGGCATAATCGTCTTTACTACGAAGAAGATCGGCCTGAGATTACCGACCAGGAATACGATCAATTGATGCGGGAGCTTATCGAGCTGGAAACCCAGTTTCCAGAGCTGGCTTCCCCGGATTCTCCTACTCAGCGCGTTGGGGGGGAACCTTTGCCATTCTTTGAAAAGGTCGTGCACAAGACGCCGATGCTCAGCCTTGGCAACGCCTTTGGCGAAGCGGACATCAGAGATTTTGACCGCCGCGTCCGCCAGGCAGTGGGCAGCCAGGCCGTGCGCTACGTGGCGGAGCTGAAAATCGATGGGCTGGCCGTTTCCCTCCACTATGAAAACGGGATGTTCGTCCGCGGTGCGACGCGTGGAGATGGCACGACAGGCGAGGACATTACGCAAAACTTGAAGACGATCCGCTCGATTCCGCTCAGGCTGACCAAGCCGCTGACTTTGGAAGTGCGCGGCGAGGCGTACATGCCAAAGGCCGCCTTTGAAAAGCTGAATCGGGAGCGGGAAGAACGCGGGGAAGCGCTGTTCGCCAATCCGCGCAACTCGGCGGCAGGCTCGCTGCGCCAGCTCGATCCGAAAATTGCCGCCTCCCGTCAGCTCGACATCTTCATCTACGGCATCGGCGAGCTGCACGGCGAGACTGTCGAGTCCCACAGCGAGGGGCTGGACCTGCTCGAATCGCTCGGGTTCAAGGTGAATAAGGAGCGCCGCGTCTTCGAGGACGTCGGGGAGCTGCTCGCTTTTATCGAAAGCTGGACGCAAAAACGCCCGAGCCTGCCTTACGAAATCGACGGCATGGTCATCAAGGTAGACAGCTACGCGCAGCAGGAAGAGCTGGGCTATACAGCCAAAAGCCCGCGCTGGGCAATCGCCTACAAGTTTCCTGCGGAGGAAGCGATCACGATTCTCGAAGGCATTGAGGTGTCGGTAGGACGAACCGGGAGCGTGACGCCAACGGCCCTCTTGAAGCCGGTCAGCCTGGCGGGAACGACGGTCAAGCGCGCTTCCTTGCACAACGAAGACATTATCCGGGAAAAAGGCTTGCTGATTGGCGACCACGTCGTCGTGAAAAAAGCGGGCGACATCATTCCCGAGATCATTGCGGTACTGCCGGAGCGCCGCACCGGGAACGAGACGCCGTTTGCCATGCCGACGCATTGTCCGGAGTGCGGCAGCGAGCTGGTGCGGCTGGAGGAAGAAGTCGCCCTGCGCTGCATCAATCCGATGTGTCCGGCGCTGATTCGCGAAGGCATGATTCACTTTGTGTCCCGCACAGCGATGAACATCGACGGACTGGGTGAAAAAGTGGTGGCGCAACTGTACCGCGACGGCATCATTCACAGCGTGGCAGACCTGTACTACCTGCACCAGCAGCGCGATGTGTTGCTCGGCATGGAGCGCATGGGCGAGAAGTCTGTAGACAACCTGCTGGCAGCGATTGAAGCGAGCAAGGAAAACTCGCTGGAGCGCGTGCTGTTCGGCCTTGGCATTCGCCTGGTCGGAGCCAAGGCAGCGCGTGTGCTGGCGGAGCATTTTGGCCATATGGACGCGATCATGCAAGCTTCCGAGGAAGAGCTGACGCAAATTAACGAGATCGGGCCGAAAATGGCAGCGAGTCTCATCAACTACTTCGCCCAGCCGCAGGCACAGGCCGTCATCGAGCGGCTGAAGGCGGCCGGTGTGAACATGGAGTACAAAGGCGTTCGCGTCGAAGCGGGGGCAGATTTGCCGTTTTCCGGCAAGACGATTGTACTCACGGGGACGCTGACGCAAATGTCCCGCCAGGAGGCAGAGGAAGCGATTGTCCGCCTGGGCGGCAAGGTGACGAGCAGCGTCAGCAAAAAGACCGATCTGGTCATTGCGGGAGAAAAAGCCGGCTCCAAGCTGGAAAAGGCCGAAAAACTGGGCGTAGCTGTCATGGACGAAGCCGGATTTTTGGAGATTCTCAAATAACAGCGCCGAAAGAGAAAACAGCGGCGACAGACGGATGAGCAAGGGAAGGGACGTGAAGAGCATGGGTAGCTTTAAGCGATGGGGAATAGGAGCAATGGCAGTGCTGCTCTTGGGCGGTTGCAGCGATGGCGGCGACGTACAGGAGAAGCCAGCTCCCTCTTCGGTTATGGCGGCTGCTCTGCAAGGTGACTTGACCTATCAGGACGTTTTGGAAAAGGGAGAGACGATTCATACGCTGGCGATGACGCCGGATGCTGCACATGTATGGGTGGGCACGCATGCGGGACTGTACAGCTCCACTGGCGGAGGCTTGTGGGGGCTGTTGTCGACGCAGTTGGAGCAGTTTGACACCGTCGGCTGGTTTGTGGACCCGGAAGATACCGCGCACATTTATGTCGGTGGAAGCGAAGGGGTGCGACGCTCTGCAGACGGCGGGAAAAACTGGACCCCGGCGAGCAACGGATTGCCTGAGCCTGCCCAGATTCGCAGCTTTGCAGGTACGCGCCAGGGGGAAAAGGTTCGCTTGTTCGCCTTCGTGTCGGGCGAAGGCATCTACCAGTCGACAGACAAGGGAGGGTCGTGGACTCTCTGGCAGCCGATGGACCAGGAAGTATATGCCATGGATTTTGACCCGAACGAGAACCGTCTCTATGTAGCGGCACAATTCAGCTTGCTCTATAATGAAGAGGGGCAGTGGAAGACAGAGGAGATTCCGGAAGCAGAACAAATCTATTCTCTCTCCGTCAACAGGCGTACTGGCGTTCTCGCTGTCGCAACTGAAAAAGGCGTCTATGAAAAAATTGAGGGAGAGTGGCGTTTGCTCGATGCGCGCTCACCGGAAAAGCTGATCGTCATCGCCTCGGGCGACGGCGATACAAAATGGGTGGGAATCGGCGAATCGGCGCTGATCTACAAGCTCAGCGACAATCGCTGGACCAAATGGAATTAGTCCCATTTTTTCAAGACAAAAGGAGTAGCGTATGAAAGCGAAGTTTTTGACAGGATGCAGGTACGCAGCCGCGATTGTGCTCGCGATTGCAACCGCTGGCTGCTCGTTGCTGCCAGGGGGCAAGGATCAAGCGCCCGAGCCTACCGCGCCATCCTTGTCTGAAGTAGTGGAAGTGTCCGAGGATTACTACGGCAGCATCACGCCGTACAAGCCGAATTTGACGCGCGGCATGCTCAGCAGCACGAGATACCGGATTGATTTCAGCCACCTGGAGCTGGGCTTGATGGAGTTTGCCCGCGATACGTTCCCGACCTCCGAGTATTATTTCCAGGAAGGTCAAGTGGTGAAAAAAGAACAGGTAGCCCAATGGATTGCCCAGGAAAAGGCGAGCGGAACGAACGGGCAGCAGAAAAACGGCATTCTGGTGCACGTACTGGAGCATGACTACCTGAACAAAAAAGACAAACAGCTCGCCGGGATGGTGCTGGGCTTGTCTGTTTCGCCGAACTATCAGGATGCAACGGGCAAGGAAATGGTCTACACCCGGCAGGAGTTGCAAGCAAAAGGCCAGCAACTTGCCGCCACCATCGTTTCGACGTTGCGGGTGAGCACGCCGAACGTGCCGATGCTGATTTTGCTGTATCAGGTCCCAGAGGCAAATTCTTCGCTCGTGCCGGGCCATTTCATCATGTCCGGCACAGTGGCGGCCAACGATTCGGCCGTTTCGAAGTGGCAGCCGATCGACGAGGAGTTTTTCCTCTTCCCGAGCGCGGACGTCGAGAAAAAATACGCCCAGCAGTCGTTGCAGTACGACAAGCTGATGCGGCAAGCGCAGGCTTACTTCGGGGAGTACGTCGGCATGACAGGCGTGGGACGCTTTATGGATGGCAGGCTGACCGAGCTGACGATCACGGCAACAGCGGAGTACGACTCGCGGACAGAGGTTCTGCAGTTTACCCAGTATGCCGCCGGAAGCATCAACCAACTGTTCGACAAAAGTGTTCACGTCAACCTGTACGTCCAGTCGATGAACAAACCGCTGGCGATTTATATTCGCCCGACATCCGGCGAACCGTACATGCATCTTTATCGTCAATAAACGGACAGAAGCCCGATTTGCACCAGCCAAGGTGTGAATCGGGCTTTTTGTGCAGTGAATGAACAAAAGTGTATATCATTGAGCAGTTTATAAACATAAGTGTCAGATTTCGTTTTTTGAACTTGGCTGTTGTTTTTCGCGAAAAATGCAAACACTATCGTGGTCGAGCAACTCAGTATTAGTTGGTATGATCCTTGCATATGTTTTATGAGTGATCTCAGGAAGAAATCGATAAGGAGGCGTCACCGAATGCAAGTTGAATTCAAAAACGAGGCGTTTACCAATTTTAGCCTGCCGGAAAATAAAAAGGCATTTGAAGAAGCACTCGCCAAAGTAGAAAGCGAGCTTGGCCGCGAGTACCCTCTCATCATTGGTGGAGAGCGCATTACAACCGAGAAAAAATCCCGCTCCATCAACCCTTCCAACAAAGAACAAGTAGTGGGCGTCGTTTCCCAAGCAGACCAGGCGCTGGCTGAAAAAGCAATCCAGACAGCAGCGAGCACTTTCGAAACATGGAAAAAGGTACCTGCACAGGCGCGCTCCCGTTATCTCTATAAAGCAGCAGCGATTCTGCGCCGCCGCAAGCATGAATTTTCCGCTTGGCTCGTAAAAGAAGCAGGAAAAAGCTGGCCAGAAGCGGACGCTGACACAGCAGAAGCAATCGACTTCATGGAATACTACGGCCGTCAAATGGATAAGCTGTCCCAGCGCCATGACCTGCCGCGCATTCCGGATGAAGACAACGAGCTGTACTACATCCCGCTCGGCGTAGGCGTAGTAATCCCGCCATGGAACTTCCCTCTGGCAATCATGGTCGGTATGACAACAGCAGCTCTCGTAGCGGGTAACACCGTTGTGCTGAAGCCTGCTTCCACTACACCAGTAATCGCAGCGAAATTCATGGAAATTCTCGAAGACGCTGGCGTACCAGCAGGCGTAGTAAACTTCGTGCCAGGTTCCGGCAGCGAAATCGGCGACTTCCTCGTAGAACATACGCTGACTCGCTTCATCAGCTTCACAGGCTCCCGTGACGTAGGTCTGCGCATCAACGAGCTGGCTGCGAAACATCGCCCAGGCCAAAAATGGATGAAGCGCCTGGTAGCAGAAATGGGCGGGAAAGACTCCATCGTGGTTGACAGCGATTGCGACATCGAGTTGGCTGCACAATCCATCGTTGCTTCCGCATTCGGCTTCTCAGGTCAAAAATGTTCCGCTTGCTCCCGTGCGATCGTTCACCAAGACGTGTACGATCAAGTGCTGGGCCGCGTAGTCGAGCTGACCAACCAACTGACTGTAGGCGACGTAAGATCCAACGAGTTCTACACAGGTCCGGTTGTCGATGAAAAAGCTTACAACAAAATCCTCGAATACATCGAGATCGGTAAAACAGAAGGCAAACTGGTTGCAGGTGGCGAAAAAGGCCCAGAAACCGGCTACTTCATCAAGCCAACCGTATTTGCTGACGTAGATCCGCAAGCTCGCATCATGCAGGAAGAAATCTTTGGCCCAGTCGTAGCGTTCTGCAAAGCCAACGATTTTGACCATGCACTGGAAATCGCAAACAACACTGAGTACGGCTTGACTGGCGCTGTTATCAGCCGCAACCGTGCACACCTGGAGCGCGCTCGCGAAGAGTTCCACGTGGGCAACCTGTACTTCAACCGCAAGTGCACAGGCGCACTGGTTGGCGTGCATCCGTTCGGCGGCTTCAACATGTCCGGTACGGACTCCAAAGCGGGCGGACCAGACTACCTGCTCCTGTTCACTCAAGCAAAAATGGTTTCCGAAAAAATGTAAGAAAACACACGACAAAGCTGCCTCCAAACGGGGGCGGCTTTTTTGCGCTCCTTTTGTCCACACTAATGGGTAAGAAAATGATGTGCGGGCAGGTGAGGGTAGCTGTTTACTTACATTGCTTCAGGACTCTCGACGTTTTTTCTCGTCTACTTGCTGATGCCGTTAGCGTACCGTCTGGCCTGGAAAACGAAGCTGCTGGACATGCCCAGAGGAAGAAAAGGACACAGCAGACCGATGCCTTTGTCCGGCGGGCTGGCGATGTTTGTCGGGCTGCTGTTGGTGACAACTTTTTTTGCAGGGGCGCAAAAAACGGTGGCAGTTTTGGCAGTCGGCGGTTTGCTGCTGGTGGCGATCGGCTGGGTGGACGACACCTTCAAAGCCCGGCAAAAAGATTTTCCGGCATTCCCAAAGCTGCTGGTGCAACTGGCGGTGGCCGTTCTCGCTTTTCTTTTGGATATCCGGTTTCGCGGCATCAGCTTGACGTGGCTCGGGGCGGAGGAAGGCGCGTACGTATCGTTTCCGTTGCTCGTTTCGTTGCTGGCGACGGTGCTGTGGATTGTCGGACTTATCAACATGGTGAATTTTTTGGATGGAGTGGACGGGCTGGCGGCTGGGGCGACATCGTTTTCCGCGATCACCTTGTTTTTTCTGTCCATGGCCCGGGGCCAGGAGGTGACCGCTCTGCTTGCGGTGGCGCTGGCAGGTGCTGCGCTTGCGTTTTTGCGCTTTAATTTTTATCCCGCAAAAATTTTCATGGGGGATGCCGGGTCGATGTTTCTGGGGTTTGCGCTCGGGGTAATCTCGTTAGAGGGCACAATGAAAGGGGCGACGCTCATTTCGTTGGTCGTGACGGTGCTGGCGCTGGGCTTGCCCGTCGTGGACACGATACAGGTGATGATTAGTCGGCTGTTGGCCGGATCACCCATGTATCAGGCAGATCGCAGGCACGTTCACCATCGGCTGATGTCGTTCGGGCTGTCGGCCAAGCAGACAGTCGTCGTCCTGTACTTGGTGAGCTTGCTGTTTTCCGTCCTGTCTGTGTTCCTGTTTTTATACGGGTGAGATCGTTATTGCCTTAACGTGGTGAAGCCATTGACAAAAGAGCGGCCGCCAAATGAGTTGGCGCAGCCGAAATCTATCCATAAAACGGCGAACGGCTCAGTTTTGAGCGGGATCGAAGAAAAAGAACTGGTTGCGTCCCGTCGCTTTCGCTTTGTACAGAGCCTTGTCCGCATTGCTCAACAACTGGTCCGCCTCGCTTGCGGAAACAGGGTAAAGCGCGATGCCGATGCTGGACGTAAATGAAAAAGTCTGGCCCTGAAAGCTCCACGGTTGCTGCAGCGAATGCAAAATCCGGGTCGCGACTTTTTCCGCCTGACGCTCGTTCTGGATGCCAGTGAGAATGACGACGAACTCGTCTCCCCCCAGACGCGCGACCGTATCCTGTTCGCGGACACAAGCCTGGAGGCGCTGGGCGAGCATTTGCAAAAAAACGTCGCCGGCGTCATGGCCCCAAGTATCGTTTATTTGCTTGAAATGGTCGCAATCGAGATAGAGGGCCGCGACCATTTCGCCGGACGCTTTAGCCTTTTCCAAAGCTTGCTGGAGATTGGCGTAAAGCAGGCGTCTGTTTGGCAAGCCTGTGAGCACATCGTGGTAGGCCATGTATTCGAGCTGCCTTTCCAGCTTTTTGCGCTCGGTAATGTCCCGGGTCACGGAAAAAACATGGGTGCAAACCCCTTCACAGTTGAAGACGGGAGAGAGGATCGACTCTCCGATCATGTTGCCGTTTGTCGTGAAGTGAGTGGGGCTTGCGTCTTCGACCGTCTGTCTGTACATGCTGTTGAGCAGGTCTGCTTTTTCCGGCGGATACACTTCCTCAATCAGCTTTCCGTAAGTGTCCTCAGTAAGACCTGCTCCTTTCATAGCGGCAGGATTCATCAGGACATACCGGAACTGGTAGGCCCCGTCGGCGTTTTTTTCCACAGCCATAAGGAAAAACATATCCGACATGTGATGAAATAAGCTGGTCAAGATGTCGCCGTGCTGACTGATGAGAGTTGTGATATCAAGCTTCGCCATATCTGTAGTCTCCTGATTGTAGGCTTGTCCCATTATTATAGTATAGCAAGTCCGGGCAAGAAAATGATGAGACGTTGGTAATAGTGCAGGGTTTACTGGCTGTAAGTGGAGGTGGTAAAGTAAGGGTATTCGCTACTTGCTGTCTAATCGAAAACGATTAAGGAGTTCCACTTATGCGCAAAAAGCTGCTGCCAGGTCTGATTCATCGACTGCCGCAAAACGCAATGTCACGGACCATGGGGAAAATTACCGCTTCTCGCTTCAGTCGATTAGCGATCCAACACTACATCCGTCACTATAAAATTGATGCCTCCATCATAGAAAAGCCGGTAACGGAATACCGGACGCTCAAGGAATTTTTTACGCGCCGTCTGAAGCCGGGAGCAAGGCCGATCGCTCCCGGCAACGACGTTATCGTCAGCCCGGTAGACGGGACCGTCTCCCAGCTCGGCGACATATGCGAGGGCACGCTGATTCAGGCAAAAGGCAAGGAGTTCAGCGTGACAGAGCTGCTGGGCGGTTCCGAGGAAGAAGCAAAGCGCTACTACGGCGGAAAGTTCATCACGATCTACTTGAGCCCGCGCGACTATCACCGCATCCATATGCCGGTGGCAGGCGAGCTGGTGCGCTACAGCTATTTGCCGGGCCGTCTCTATCCGGTGAACCGGCTCGGGATTGAAAATGTGGACAGACTGTTTGCCCGCAACGAACGGCTTGTCACCTACATCGAGTCGGATGGCCTGGGCGAGATCGCACTGGTAAAAGTCGGCGCCCTGTTCGTCGGCAGCGTCAAAGTCGTGTACAATACCGCCACGACCAATATCAAGCACGGCCGGCAAACAGACGAGCCGATCGAAGGCACGCCGCACTACGCAAAGGGCGACGAGCTCGGCTGGTTCGAGTTCGGCTCGACCGTCATCCTGCTCCTGGAATCTTCGCAGCTAACATGGGCGGCAGGCGTGGAAAAAGGGAAGTCGCTGCTCATGGGGCAGTTGCTGGCGACGTTGCAAAAGGAACAAGCATAGCGGCTTGTTGCCTGAAAAATAGAATCCGAATGAAAATGGAGTCCGCTTTGGAGAAAAGGGACTCCTTTTTGCTATATATAGATGTTCCGCTGGTTGCAGACAACAAGCTGATTTTAACACTGGGACCGCGTCCCGCCTACTGTCTCGCCTGTATAGGCATCTATGATATGTGTCCCGCTCTCGCAGTTGGTTTCGCGAATGTAACGGATATAATACTGCCCGTTTGCGTATGTGACAGAGGTGATTTTTACCGGGCCAAGAGCGGGGTTTTTGCTCAAAATGGCGGTCAGTACTTGCGTGGCTTCCTCCGGGGTAAGCATTTGCTGCCGGGGGACTGAAAGCAGCAGGTTGGATATGGGAAGCGCATGATGCGTAGAAAGGATGGCAGCCAGCAGCAGCACGATCATTGAGTTCAAGGGCATCCTCCTTATTTTTAGAAATATCCATTTTTTAGGTGCTTGTCTTTCATTATACGCTTCACGCGTTACCGTTCCAAGTCGAGACATTGCCAGGACGATGCCCGGCTCCGAGACATGCCAGACCGCATGCCAGAGCTGAAACGATCTGTTTTCGAAACAGCTTCGCCTCTCTAATCATTCAGCCAATCATTTTTACTCGAAAAAATTTTGTTTCTATGCTGCCGAATCCGCGCGAAAATTGACTGAACCTGCTGTTTTCAAGTAAGATCAAAGTTATGTGATACGATTCGGAGGTGGAAGAGATGAGTGCCATCACTCGCAAAGAAGTAGAGCATGTAGCCAATCTGGCCCGTTTGCAACTGACGGAGGACGAGGCTTTGCAATACACAAAGGACCTGAACGCCATCCTGGAGTTTGCCGCGAAGCTGAACGAGCTCGATACGTCCAACATTGAGCCGACCAGCCACGCGACCGATGTGAAAAACGTGATGCGCGAAGACGTGAACAGACCGTCGCTGCCGCGCGAAGAAGTGCTGAAAAACGCACCGGATCACGAAGACGGGCAATTCAAGGTACCGGCTGTATTCGAATAATCTGTCAGGAGAACGAGAAGGGAGGAACCCACTGTGTCGCTGTTTGACAAGCGATTGTCGGAAATACATAGCGCCTTGCGCGCAAAAGAGCTTTCGGTCACAGACCTGGTGCAGGCTTCCATCGCAAGCATCAAGGAGCACGATGAAAAAATCAAGTCCGTCCTGCACGTGGATGAGGAGGGAGCGCTCGCCCATGCTCGCCAGTTGGACGAGCGTCTGGTTAAGGAGAACGGGGAGCTGGGACTTCTCTTCGGCTTGCCGGCAGGGCTCAAGGACAACCTGATTACAAAAGACGTACGGACAACCTGCGCCAGCAAATTTTTGGCGAACTACGATCCTGTCCATGACGGAACTGCTTCGAAAAAGGTGAAGGAAGCGGACGCCGTGATCGTGGCGAAGCTGAACATGGACGAGTTCGCCATGGGCGGCTCCAATGAAAACTCCGGTTTCTTCCCGGCCAAAAACCCGTGGAACACCGATTACGTGCCAGGCGGCTCGTCCGGCGGTTCTGCCGCAGCGATGGCTGCCCGTCACTTCTATTTCACGCTCGGCTCGGATACGGGCGGCTCCATTCGCCAGCCTGCCGCTTTTTGCGGTGTCGTCGGTCTGAAGCCTACGTACGGCCGCGTGTCCCGCTTCGGTCTGGTGGCTTTCGCTTCTTCTCTCGACCAGATCGGACCTGTGACCAAGAGCGTAGAAGACGCAGCATACGTGCTGCAAGCGATTGCCGGACATGACGAGTTCGACTCCACCTCTGCCAATGTGGAAGTGCCGGATTACCTCTCCGCGCTCACTGGCGATGTCAAAGGTCTGCGCATTGGAGTGCCAAAAGAGCTGATCGGCGAAGGCATTGATGCCGAGGTGCGCGAGGCTGTGCTCGCCGCCTTGAAGCAGCTTGAGAGCATGGGCGCAACTTGGAGCGAAGTCTCCATGCCGCATACCGAATACGCGGTTCCAGCCTACTACCTGCTGTCTTCCTCGGAAGCATCGTCCAACCTGGCCCGCTTCGACGGCGTGCGCTACGGCGTGCGCGCAGACAATGCGTCCAACTTGATCGAGCTGTACAAGGAATCGCGCAGCCAAGGCTTCGGACCGGAAGTGAAACGCCGGATCATGCTCGGAACCTATGCGCTTTCGTCCGGCTACTACGACGCCTACTACAAAAAAGCGCAGCAGGTGCGCACGCTGATTATCCAGGACTTCAACAACATTTTCGCCGACTTCGATGTCATTTTGCATCCGACTACGCCGTCGACCGCGTTCAAGATCGGCGAAAACGTCAACGATCCGGTCAAAATGTATCTGGAAGATATTTGCACCGTGCCTGTCAACCTGGCAGGGCTGCCAGCGATCAGCGTACCGTGCGGCTTCGCCCAAAACGGTTTGCCGATCGGCTTGCAGATCGTCGGGCGCGCGTTTGACGAATCCACCGTATTGCGCGTAGCACATGCCTACGAGCAGGCAACAGGCTACAGCAAGCGCAAGCCGGAATGGGTGAGGGGGTAAGAGGCATGAGCAAGTACGAAACCGTCATCGGCCTGGAGGTTCACGCCGAGCTTTCGACCAAGAGCAAAATTTTCTGCGGCTGCCCGACTGAGTTCGGCGCGCCACCGAATACACATACATGCCCGATTTGTCTGGGACATCCGGGCGTGCTTCCGGTAACGAACAAGCAAGCGGTAGAGTTTGCAATGAAAGCAGCGCTCGCGCTCAACTGCGAGATTTCCCGCGAGACGAAATTCGACCGCAAAAACTACTTTTACCCGGACTCGCCAAAAGCGTACCAAATCTCCCAGTACGACCAGCCGATCGGCTACAACGGCTGGATCGACATTGAGGTCAACGGGGAGACGAAGCGCATCGGGATCACCCGCCTCCACCTGGAGGAAGACGCGGGCAAGCTGACGCAC
This sequence comes from Brevibacillus sp. YAE8, assembly GCF_057543335.1. Classification (NCBI taxonomy): domain Bacteria; kingdom Bacillati; phylum Bacillota; class Bacilli; order Caryophanales; family Paenibacillaceae; genus Brevibacillus; species Brevibacillus sp. YAE8. Next base: position 108,066 of record NZ_BAAIYG010000008.1, on the reverse strand, counting down.
AGCGACTTCGGCGGAGAATCGCTCGTAGACTTCAACCGCGTGGGCGTACCGCTCATCGAGATCGTGTCCGAGCCGGACATCCGCTCGCCGGAAGAAGCACGCGCCTATCTGGAAAAGCTGAAAGCGATCATCCAGTACACGGAAGTGTCCGACGTGCGCATGGAGCAAGGCTCGCTGCGCTGCGATGCCAACGTGTCGATTCGTCCATATGGGCAAAAAGAGTTCGGTACCAAGACCGAGCTGAAAAATATGAACTCCTTCCGCAACGTGCAAATGGGGCTGGAATACGAAGTTCAGCGCCAGACAGAGGTGTTGAACTCCGGCGGTACGATCGTGCAGGAAACCCGCCGCTGGGATGAGGCGAACAAAAAGACGGTCAGCATGCGCTCCAAAGAAGAGGCGCACGACTATCGGTACTTCCCGGACCCAGACCTGGTGCGCATGCAAATCTCCGAAGAGTGGATTGAAGCGGTCCGCGCCACGATTCCGGAGCTGCCGGATGCCCGCAAGGCTCGCTACGTAAACGAGTTCGGCCTGTCGCAGGCAGATGCGGAGGTCATCACCATTTCCAAGGAAACGGCGGATTTCTTCGATGCAACCGTCAAGACAGGCGCAGATGCGAAAGCAGTCGCCAACTGGCTGATGGTAGACCTGCTCGCGCACCTGAACGCCAACAACCTGACGTTTGCCGATGTGAAAATGACGCCGCAGGGCTTGGGCGACATGATTAAGCTGATCGCAGACGGCACGATCTCCTCGAAAATCGCCAAAACCGTCTTCAAGGAGATGGTGGAGACCGGAAAAGATCCGAAGAAGATCGTCGAGGAAAAAGGACTGGTGCAAATCAGCGACGAGGGCGCCCTGCGCCAAATCGTCATCGACGCCGTCAATGCCAACCCGCAGGCAGTAGCGGACTACAAGGCCGGAAACGAAAAAGCAGCCGCTTTCTTCGTCGGCCAGGTCATGAAGCAAACCAAAGGCAAAGCAAACCCGCCAATGGTTAACAAGCTGATTCAGGAAGTATTGAGCAGCCTGTAAGGCACAACAACAAGCAGCACTTTCCGACTAGGGAAAGTGCTGTTTCTTTTGGCAAGAGAGAGGCACAAAACAGAAGAGGGGGACATGGCGAGGAACGGCATTGGCAGCAAGTACCAATGGCTTTGAAGCGGTTTGACGCGCCTCTAGTTGGCGGCGAGAGCAGCTTGCAGTTTTTCCAGCAAGGAGACAGCCTGAATCTCGTTTTGCTCGATGGCCTGCAAAAGCTGTACAGCTTGCTTGCTTTGCTCCTCTGCATTTGGTTCGCCGCCAGCCGGGAAAGGAAACAGTCTGGTCAGCTTGCCGAAGTCGTCCGCGATAGCGGCGTAAAGCGCGGCTGCTTCCTTGAGCAGCGGGCGCGCTTCATCCAGCGAAGGGTCAGTCCACGTGTCGGCGATTTCCGTAAAGAACCGGTAGGCGTTGCAGCGGGCGTCGTGTGCGACCGCTGTGGTGTAGGCGTTTCCGTTTGGCTCGATGGTTCCTTTGGCAAAAGCCGCCTGCCAGGCAGGATAGGCAGCCAGGCCGTAGATGAAGTTGGCGTTTTGCCCTTCCTGGCCGCGGTAATGCGCCAGGGCTGAATCCAGAGCGTTAGCCAGCATCGTGCGCTGGTCGATGGGGAGCGTCTCTTCGATGGCGAGCACAAACAGCTCTGCCACCAGTCCGCGCCCCAGATGCTCATACGGCACCGTGCCGTCGTTGCCGCAGTTGTCTCCGGCGTGCAGCAGCTTGGCTTCATCCTCGTAACCGTAGATCAGGCCAAATTCAGGCATGAACAAGTCCCAGGCGAGCACCGGATTTCCTTTGTCAACCGCGTGGTGAATCAGCTCCAGTGCCTGAGGCAGCAGGGCAGGAAGCTGCCGCTTTTCGCGCGCGGCAGGGCTGAGCAGCGCGGGATCGACCTGGTTCGCATTCGGGCCAGGCGTGCCGTCCAACTGCTCCTGGCAGACGGAACGAGGCTTGAAGCCCATGTTCCGCAAGCCTTGCTCCAGAACGGGCTGGAAGTAAAACATGGTTGGCCCCGCAATATGAATGCTCTTTGGAACGATCGTCAGGCGGAAGGCGTGCCCGCTCAAACCGAGAACCAGCGGCAGGGACAGCTTTCGTTCCGTACACTCGACTAATCCGTGCAACGCTGCCCCGCATGTAATCCATGTTTTCAGCTTCATGGCTTCCGGCTTTTTCAAAACGACTTTTTTCATAATTCCCGCATCCTTTCGCATTTGCACATAGTGGTCAACAACGAGGCGAATTTTTTCCTGCACGAGCTTTTTGCGTGAGCGAGACAGCACCTGGTACACATTTGCCTGGGTCATCTCGAACATGCGCGCAATCTCGTGAGGGGCCAGATGGTCAAAAAAGTGAGATTCGACGATCCGCCGTTCGCGCGGGCTGAGGCAGTGCAGCAAGCTTTTGATCGTCGTAAACAGCTCGCGGCGCATCAAGACCTCCTCGGGGTTGCCGTTGCTCTCGGCTGCGGTCGACCAGCTACGGCCAAGCCTGTGCAAAATGCTGTCGAGATCCTCCCAGTCGGTCGGCTCTGCCTCGCCCGTTTGCCTGGTTAGCCCGGAAAAGACCTGCTCCCGTGCTTGCGGTCCCTTTTTCAGACGCGTGTACGCCTGATTGCGCACAATCCGGTGCAGCCAGGGCAGGAAGCGGCGGCTGTCGACCAGCGTACCCAGGTGGAGGAAGGCGCGAATGAGCGCGTCCTGGACGATGTCTTCCGCGAGATAGGCTTCCTGGGTGTACGAACGGGCGTAGCCGTACACTTTGGAGCGGTGGCGTCTGACCAGTTCGCCAAACGCCTCCTGATCTCCGGCTTTTGCCCGTTCTACCAAAGTCTCGTCCTGCTCCTCTTCTCTTTGACTGGCAGGCTTGATAACCAAATGATCCATTGCCAAAACTCCTCGTTGTTAGTTGACTTACTGCATAGACTACCGGGCGCAGGATTTTCTGACAGATGCGTAAAAACTTTTTGTAAAAAATTTATTTGCAAGCGGCGGACATAGACTCCGGCCTGATTTGCTGCGGGTTGGCCGGATTTGTAAGAAATTCCACTCTACCCTATAATGAACATACACGAACAAAAAGGGGGAAGGAAAGTACATGAAGCTGATTTCTGTCACAGGAGAGAGTGTAGCGCCGGGCAAGGGCGGCTCGCCATCCGATACATTTGACCGTTCGATTGCGACGTGGGAAGACAATGGGCAGCAAAAAACGGTGACCGTGACCTACTGTCGCTACTTCGGCAAAGTGTTGGCCGAGCGGGGCATCTACGACCAGGAGGCGGAAGGGATTCCGGTCACGCATCTGGTCGCTCCGCTGTTTGAAGAAAAGTACCCCGGGCAAAAAGAAACGCGTCACTACATTAACGATACGGAAAGCTTTGTGGCCCTGTTTGAAGGCTTTTCCCTGCCCAAATGGAAGGAACGCTACGCGAGTGCCCTGACCTCGGCATGAGGAGAGCGCAGCTATAGCGCCCGTGTGTAAAAGTCAAAAGATTCTGAGCCAGCATCAGACACATAGCTCAAACTTTGCGGAGGGCATGCTAAGGACAACCATTTACTGGAGATGATTAGCATGCTTTCTGTATGGATGACGCTTCTGCTCATGGCTTCCGCCAGCCCGGCAGGCTCGCTTGGCGCAGCATCGCCGCAGGCCACTGTGATCGCTTCGCCTGCGGCGGTTCAGGAGTTCGACGCTTTTTTGCAAGATTGGAGGGGCGGGCTTGCGCTTGCTTCGCTGCGCCATCCGCTGTTTGACCTGACAAGGGTATCCGGCGGCGTCAGCGGAGCTGTGAATACGATCGTGTTTTCCGGGGAGGCGCACGGTGCCGCAGGGGAAATCTCGCTCGTGTTTTATTCGCTGGACGGAGACAGGATATACTCTCCGCCGGGCACAGTGACTGTCGCGCGCGTCGATGACAGGCACAGGCAGTTCCACGTGGCGGCGGCGATACCGCGAGTGCTGCAAGGCCGCACAGGGGTTGTACAGGTGACGTTTTCCGGGGAGAAAAGAGCTTCCTATTTGCTGAAAGTCCGATTTTGACGGCGGGACGCCAGGCGTCAACTGCCGTTGCGGCTGGCCGTGGACCAAGTGCTGGCCGTTCGGTTCGAAGGGAGAAGGAGAGGAGGGCTGCTGTTGATTGAGGTAAAAGAAGTCAGCAAACAGTTCGGGACGATCACAGCGGTCCGCGATTTGACGTTTCGCGTGGAAGAGGGCGAGGTGTACGGCCTGTTGGGCGAAAACGGCGCCGGGAAGACGACGACGATGCGCATGATGGCGACGATTCTCGCGCCGACTGCGGGAGACATCGAGATCAGCGGATTTTCGGTGCGGCACGAGCCTTTGGAGGTGCGGCGCAGAATCGGCATCCTGTTTGGCGGGGAAGTCGGCTTGTACAGTCGGCTGACAGCCAGGGAAAACATCGCCTACTTCGGTAGCCTCTATGGCTTGCCGCCGTCGCGGGTGCAGGAGCGGATCGACAGCCTGAGCCGCATTTTGGAGATGGAGCCGTTTATCGACAGGCGCGTCGGCGCTTTTTCCCGGGGAATGAAGCAAAAAGTGGCAATCGCCCGCACGCTTGTCCACGATCCTGACGTCATTTTGCTGGATGAGCCGACGACAGGGCTCGACGTGACGGCTGCTACCATTTTTCGCCGGATGGTGACAAGGCTGCAGGAGGAAGGCAAGACGATCCTGTTTTCCAGCCACAACATGGGCGAAATCAACAAGCTGTGCAAGCGGGTGGCTCTGATCCACAAAGGCCGGCTGCGCTTTTCCGGGGGATTGGACGCCTTGCGCAAGCAGTTTGGGACTGACGATCTGGACGACATCTTCATGGCGGTTGTGGAAGGGGGCGAGCACTGATGGACTGGCAAATCATCTGGACCGTTTTCAAAAAGGAGCTGCTCGACCTGTTTCGCGACCGGAAGGCGTGGCTGGGGACGTTTCTCGTGCCCTTGGTGATTATTCCGTTTGTGTTTTTTTTATTGGGCAACTCCTACAGCAACGTGGAAAAGGAAGCGCGGGAATACGTGCCGCTGGCTGTTCACGGCTCCTCCAAGCTGATTAAGTCCCTGCAAGAAAACCAAGGGGTCAAAATTCTTCAGCCGCCTGATCCCGAGCAAGCGCTGCAGGCGGGGCAACTGCGCGCGATCATTACGATCCCGGAATCGTTTGACGAGCAGATTCAGGCGGGGAAAACGGCCACACTGCACGTCGCTTTTGACTCGACCAATTCCAAGTCAGTCTACGCCCGCGATCTGATCGAGCGGACCGTAGAGGCGTACAGCAAGGAGATTGTGGCGAAGCGGCTCAAGCAGGCAGGCTTGTCCGAGCAGACGATTCAGCCGATCGCGCCTGACTTTCAAAACGTAGCGTCGGAAGAAAGGCAGTCGGGCGGGATGCTCGCAGGCATCATTCCGCTCATGCTCGTCGTGTCGCTCGCCTCTGGAGGAATCGCCTCCGCCAACGACCTCGTCGCGGGGGAAAAAGAGCGGGGGACGCTGGAGTCGCTTCTGACGGCGCCGATTGCCGCCAACCACATTCTGACGGCGAAGCTTTTGGCGGTCATGGTGATGAGTATCATGAGTGCGGGAGCCTCGCTCATCTCGGTATCGCTGGTGATGAGCATGGGGCCGTTTGGAGGGGCAGGCGACCATTTTTCGCTCGCGTTTTTCTCGCCTGTTACCTTGCTCGTGCTGATCGTCGTCATCCTGCTCATGGCGGCGACGTTTGCCGGACTGGAGCTGATGCTCAGCACGATTGCAAAGTCTTTTAAAGAAGGACAGACGTACATGAGCGGAGTCATCTTCCTGGCGATGGTGCCGTCGTACATGCTGATGCCGCAAAGCCCGGTGGACATCGCGGAGCATTACTACGCGCTGCCCGTGTTCAATGGCGTGGCGCTGTGCAAGGAAGTGTTTTACGGCAAGGTCGACCCGCTGCACGCGTTGGTCGGCATCGGTTCTTCGCTGGTGTACGTGGCGATCACGATTTTTTTCGCCTCGCGACTGTTCCGCAGAGAAGGGGCTGGATTGAAAAACTGATCGGGAGGGAGTAAATCCAGGCTGTCTGTTGCCCATGTCGCTGCCATTGTGAGAAGGCTGGTGAATGTCGTGAATCCGCTGTACATCGGTGTGCTGTACGTGCTTGCTTCGGCTGCGGGCTTTGGCGTCATGTCCATTTTTGCCGTGTATGCCTATGGAGCAGGCGTTTCGGTATCTACGCTCTTGTTTTTGCGCTTTTTGTTTGCTGCTGTGCTGTTTTTCGGCCTCTTGGCCTGGCGCAAGGAGTCGCTGCGGCTCAATCGTCGCCAGGTGCTCGCCCTGTTTTTTCTGGGCGGCATTTTGTACACGCTGCAATCGCTCAGCTTTTTTTCCGCAGTTCAGTACATTCCGACCTCGATGGCGGCGTTGCTGCTGTACACGTTTCCCGTGTTTGTGGCGGTCCTGAGCTATTTTGTGGAAAAAGAGCCGCTGACGAAAAAGACCGTTTTCGCCATGCTGCTGTCTTTGCTGGGCCTGGGGCTGGTGCTTGGGCTGTCGTTTGGCGGCATTCAGCCGCTCGGAGTCGTGTTGGCGCTCGCGGCAGCGCTGTTTTACTCGGTGTACATCATCGTGGGCAACCGGGTCGTAAAAGGTTTGTCCCCGTATGTGACGTCGGGTTACATCTCGTTGTTTGCAGCCGCGTCGACCTTTTTGATCGCGCAAAAAGAAGGAGGCGTCGACCTGGCCTTTGCTCTGGCGGGCTGGTGGGCCTTGGGCGGGATCGTCGTTTTTTCTACAGTCATGGCGATCAGCTTTTTCTTCCGCGGCCTGCAGTTGACCGGCTCGACCAAAGCTTCCGTGCTGAGTACGTCCGAGCCAGTCGTGACGATCGTGTTCTCGGCCCTGTTGTTCGGCGAAGCGTTCAGCCTGCTCCAACTGCTCGGCGGCTGCGCGGTGCTGGCGGGCGCGGCCCTGATCGTCGCAGGCAAGGAGCCGAAGCCAGGTCGGGCGGAGGAAGGGGAAGCGTCTGCGGCGCGGGTGATTGAATCGTAGAGGAAAAGCGCTTCTGTGTGGCGGTAGTGGCGGTGCTGGCAGGAGCGAGTTGATCGTCGCAGGGAAAGAGCCGAAACCAGATCGGGCGGAGGAAGGGAAAGCGTCTGTGGCGCGTGTGATTGAATCGTAGAGGGAAAAGCGCTTCTGCGCGGCGGCATTGAGGCTGCTGGCAGGAGCGCTTTTTTGTATCGTTTATCGTATCGGAAAAGAACTGGGCCGTAGCTTATGGATTTCTTAGCGTGAGCGAATGAAAAAGCAGAAGTTCCGTTGCCCTTACCGTCGGCAGCAAGCTTTTTGCAAGCAAACAGCCTGCCAAAACGCGCTCATTTTGCCGTTCCTGTCTCGGTAAATGTGTTTCTCCGCTTGTTTGGAGAAGCCCTCAAATCGCGAGGCAGCAACAGAAAACTGACGGCTACTCTTCCATCTGCGAGCGGATCAGCCAGCCCGCTCCGTACACGCCCGCGTCGTTGCCCAGTGTGGCAGCCACAATCTCGGTTGCTTCCACGACGTAAGCGAACGGAACAAACCGCGCAAACGCATCGCGAATGCGGGAAAAGAGGAAGTCGCCTGCCGCCGCCACGCCGCCCCCGATAACAAATTTGGCCGGATTCAAAACAATCGCCAGATGCGAGAGGGCAAGGCCCAGGTAGAGCGCCACCTGGTCGGCGATGGCAAGAGCAGCGACGTCGCCTGCTACGGCTGCTTCGAACACGTCCTTTGCCCCGAGCTTGCCTTTTTCGGCCAGCACGGAAGCGAGGTACGGGCTCGTTCCGTTTTCGGCAGCGAGGTGCCCTTCGCGGATAATGGCGGTGGCGGAGGTGTACGTTTCCAGACAGCCTGTTTTGCCGCAATTGCAGAGAGCGCCGCTGTCTGGCGTCATGGTGATGTGCCCGATTTCGCCGCCGACTCCGTTCATGCCGTGAACGACTTTTCCGTTCAGGATGACGCCGCCGCCGACTCCTGTGCCAATCGTAATCAGCACGAGGTCTTGTGCGCCTTGGCCTGCGCCCTGCCACATTTCGCCCAGTGCCGCCGCATTGGCGTCGTTGTCGACTGCGACTGGCCGCCCTGTAAGTGCTTCCAGCTTTTGCTTCAATAAGACAGGCTTGGTCCAGTGCAGGTTGACGGCTTGCATGACGATTCCGTTTTGGGCATCAATAGGTCCGGGGATTCCTACGCCGATTCCGCTCACTTGCTCCGGCGCATAGCCGTGTTTGTGCAGAAGAACGCGGGTCATCTCCGCGATTTTTCGCAGTACGCCATCTTCTCCATCTGCGACAGGTGTCGGCTCGTGCGTTTTCGCTACCAGCTCACCATCCGGGGTAATCAACGCTATTTTGATTGCCGTTCCGCCCACGTCAACACCAACGATGATTTTGTTCACAACTGTCCCCTCGCTCTCCTTTTTGCCATCTTTTTCTATATTATCACGCTGTTACCCGCATAGCGATTCCCAAAAATGGCTATACAGGATATGATGGAAGGAAGTACACCCGTGAGCGAGGGAAGGAAGAAGGGATCTGCCTTGAAACGAGCCAGATTGATCTACAATCCGAGCTCCGGCCGGGAAATCGTGCGGCGACGATTGCCGGATATTCTCGATTTGATGGAATCGGCCGGATACGAAACCTCCTGCCATGCAACCAGAGGGGAAGATGATGCGACCGAGGAAGCTGCCCGCGCCGTGGCCCGCGGCTTCGACGTCATCCTGGCTGCTGGCGGAGACGGAACCATATACGAAGTTGTGAACGGGATGGCGGAGCAAAAAGCACGCCCCACCCTTGGCATTATCCCCTGCGGAACCAGCAACGATTTTGCCCGGGCGGTAGGCATACCGAAGTCGATCACGCGCGCCACGGAAATCATCGCCAAAGGCAAGAAGAAGCGCATCGACCTGGGCCGGATCAACAACCGTTATTTCATGAATATTGCGGGAGGCGGCTCCCTCACCAACCTGACCTATGAGGTCCCGAGCAAGCTGAAAACGCTGCTGGGCCAGATGGCGTACTACGTCAAAGGGTTGGAGAAGCTGCCCTCCCTGCACCCGATCCGGGTCCGCCTGGAAAATCGCAAGGAAGTGCTGCTGGACGAGGAGATCATGGTGTTTCTCATCGCCAACAGCCATGCGGTCGGCGGCTTCGACAAGCTCGCCCCGGAGGCCGATTTGTCAGACGGCAAGCTGGATGTCATCGTCGTGAAAAAGACGAACATCGCCGAATTTATCCGCCTCGCGACACAAGCGGTTCGCGGCGAGCATTTGCGCGACCCCAACATCCTGTATTTCCAGGCAGACTACATCAAAGCGACCTCTCCCACAGGCGAGGTGGTCCAGCTCAATCTGGACGGCGAGCTCGGCGGACAGTTGCCGTGCGTCGTGGAAGCTTTGCCAGGACATATCGAGTTGTTCGTCCCGTAGGAAGATAGTAAAATGAATAGCAATAGCCGTAGGGATGCCGCGTTCGCTGTGCATCCCTGCCTGCTTCCTTGAGCAAAAAGCAGCCGGGAAGCCAGAGCGCAAGACAAAAGGAGCAAACGAAACGTGGCAAAAACAACAAAAAAGCGGCGCGGACCGCAGCAGACCGCCAAGGTGGAGCTGGACGTCCCGGTACGTGTCGGCCAAACTTTGGAAGTGGAGATAACCGGACTGAACCACGAGGGCGCTGGAGTCGGCCGGATTGAAGGATATACGCTGTTCGTAGACGGCGCACTCGCAGGCGAGCGAGTCCACGCGCGCGTCGACCATGTCAAAAAGAACTTCGGCTTCGCCAAGCTGACGAAAGTGGTGGAAGCCAGCACATACCGCGCGCACCCACCCTGTCCGCTTTACGACCGTTGCGGCGGCTGTTCGCTGCAGCACCTCGCCTACGAGGAACAACTGCGGCACAAGCAGCAAATCGTCCGCGACAACCTGCGCCGCATCGGCGGCTTTCAGGTGGAGGGAGAAGGAGCAATCACGGTGCACCCGACGCTCGGTATGAGCGATCCATGGCGCTACCGCAACAAGGCACAGGTGCCAATCGGCGAGGAAAACGGCGCCTTGGTCGGCGGCTTTTACGCGGAAAAATCCCACTCCATCATCGACATGAACGAATGCCTCATCCAGCACCAAAAGAACGACGAGGCGGTCGCCACCGTGAAGAGAGCCGCTGCTGCTCTCGGCATCAAGCCGTACGACGAAGTGCGCGGCACAGGCTTGCTGCGCCACGTAGTCGTCAAGGTGGGGGTAAAGACGGGCGAAGTCATGGTCGTGCTCGTGACGACCGCGGAGGCGATTCCGCAGCGGGACAAGCTCGTGGAAGCGATCCGCACCGAGGTGGCGGGCGTCGCCAGCATCGTGCAAAACATCAACCCGGACAAGACCAACGTCATTTTCGGCAAAAAGACTGTGACACTCTGGGGCAGCGACGTCATTTACGATTACATCGGCCCGATCAAATTCGCGATCTCGGCGCGGTCGTTCTACCAGGTCAACCCGGCACAGACGGAAGTGCTGTACAACAAAACGTTGGAGTACGCCGGCGCGACAGGGACGGAAACGGTCATCGACGCCTATTGCGGCATCGGCACGATCTCGCTGTTTTTGGCGCAGAAGTCGAAGCATGTGTACGGCGTGGAAATCGTCCCGGAAGCGATCGCGGATGCGAACCGCAACGCCCGGTTGAACGGCGTGGAGAACGCGACATTCGAGGCAGGCCCGGCAGAGGTCGTGATTCCGGCGTGGAAGGAGCAGGGGATCCGCGCCGATGTAATCGTGGTCGACCCGCCGCGCAAGGGCTGCGATGAGGCGCTGTTGACGACAATTTTGGAAATGCAGCCGGAGCGCGTGGTGTACGTGTCGTGTAACCCGTCGACGCTGGCAAGGGATTTGAAGGTATTGGCGGAGCGGTATGAGGTGAAGGAAGTGCAGCCGGTGGATATGTTTCCGCATACGGGGCATGTGGAGTGCGTAATAGGAATGCAACGAATCGATACGTAGAAATCCTTTGTTTTCAACACTTTGCGCGTTTTATGACTTTCACGGCAGACGGCAACGACTTCAAAAATAAGTTGCTCAAAGACAAAATCGAGGTTTCGGTCGTTTTGGACCTGGATTTGGACGTCGGGTGTGTAGACATGTGAGATGGTTGTGCCAAGCTAATAATTTCAAAAGTTTGAGTGTTTAAGAGAGCGTCCTTAGTGGATGTTCTCTTTTTATATAGATATTTTTCAATTGGGGAAAAACCGTTGACAAAAGTAATACCTCTATTGTCCGGCTCACTCAATTTGGAGGGCATTCTTAATAAGGCTTGGGTTTATGTTAAAATTAGGTTGTTATTTTATAAAGCATGATGGAAGGGAATTAGTTGATGAAGGGACGGTTGCATTGAATATATTTAAACAGATACGAATATGGAATAATGAAAATTGTCCCTGTGGAAGTGGCAAAAAATACGGTTTCTGTTGCAAAAATAAGAAGATTTCTTCTGAGAAAAAATCCCAAAAGCCGCCCGAGGTTCAATTAATGGAACTGATGAGAAAGTCTATGAAAAAAATTTGTATGCATCCTGAACAAGCGCAATGCAAAGGGAGAATCAAGGGTGCACATGCTTTACAGAACAATAAAATTATTACTTTGCTTGCGGGCGAAGGACGACATGTCTACATGTTAGATTCCAAAAAGAAACCTCTCATAGTTCCAATGTTGAACGGAAAATCAGAAGTAATTGTTGAGGTAAGTAGAACAAGTGCAAACGATGCGACTACTGAAACTTGTTTTTGCGATTTACATGATAATACTGTATTCGCAGCCATAGAAAAAGGAGCGCCGGATTTTGAAGAAACGAATGAGAAAATGAAATTCATATATGCATATAAGGCCTTTATCTTCGAGTATTACAAGCAACGGATGTCGATAGATATTTTTAGATCGATGTTTGTGAAACAACCTGTTGCATTTAAAGCTCCTACGATGGTGGGCTTTTATAGAATGCTTCAATTGAAAATGAAGGAATTCGAACCAGTGAAAGCTCATTTCGATGAACAAATACTATCGAAAACGTATGGAGGTATCGAAACCTGCGTCATTAAAATACCTGAGCAGATTAAATTTGCTGTTTACTCTTATATAGCTCTTGATTATGATTTAGATGGAAAAAAAATTAAACACACTGTTAAGGGAATTATGCATCGGCTTGCTGTGACTGTTTTTCCTGAAATAAATCAGTCGTACATTTTATTAAGTTGTTTGGAAGGCGAAAAGCATATATATGAAATGCTATTCCATCAATTGAAAAATGCTTCAATTGATAGAATTAAATTTTATTTGTCGACGATTTTACCATTATATTCAGAAAACATGGTTCTGAGTGCAGATTTGTGGAATGCTTGGGACGATGAGACTAAGATGGCGTATACTTTCTATGCAAATTTAAAAGGGCCGGATTTCATTAGATTCAGCAAAGTTATTGGGATGGTACTTCGAAAAGCAAACCGTAAAAGTACAGAAATTGACTTTAGCAAACGAGGGAAAATCGATTTATTTCCGATTTGAAATTGCTCTCCAAGATGTTTTTACAGACTCCAAAAAATCAAAAATAACAACAGAAGTTAACGATATGGATTGAGATATTAGTTCAAGAGAACGCTCTTTATACGGCGTTCTCTTTTTATATAGATACTCTCAAAAAGCCGGTTGTCCTGAAATATCAGCGCAACCGGCTTTTTTGCGTGAAAGGAGAAGTGTAGGATGACCAAGGTGATCGCCCTCGCCAATCAGAAAGGCGGCGTTGGCAAGACCACAACGGCGGTCAATCTGGGGATCGGTTTGGCAGCCGAGGGGAAAAAGGTTTTACTGGTTGATGCGGACGCGCAAGGCAACCTGACGGATTCGTTAGGTTTCCACGAGCCGGATAATTTGTCGGTATCTTTGGCGACATTGCTGGCGAAGACGATGCTGGAAGAATCCTATAAAGCGCGGGAAGGTATTTTGCATCACCATGAAGGCGTTGACCTGATGCCAGGCAATATTGAATTGTCCGCTGTTGAGGTATCGCTCGTCAATACGATGAGCAGAGAAACGATTTTGCGTTCGTACATCGATTCGGTTAAAGCCGATTACGACTACGTGCTGATCGATTGCATGCCGAGTTTGGGCATGTTGACCATCAATGCGTTGGCGGCAGCAGACAGCGTCATTATCCCCGTTCAAGCACACTATTTGCCCGCCAAGGGAATGACACAGCTCTTGCAGACCATTGCCCGTGTGCGCAGGCAAATCAATCCGAAGCTGGTTTTGAACGGCGTGCTGCTCACGATGGTCGACAGCCGGACGAAATTTGCCAAAGACATTTCCTTTATTCTTCGGCGCGACTACGGCGACAAGCTGCGCGTGTTCAACACCGAAATTCCCTTATCCGTTCGCGCGGCGGAAACAAGCGCCAAGGGGAAAAGCATCTACGTCCATGATCCGGATGGGAAAGCTGCGGAGGCTTATGCCGCCTTTACGAAGGAGGTGCAGAGCATTGGCAGCGAAAGACGACATGCGCGCCAGCATCAAACTGACCACAGTCGCTGATTTATTCTCCACCGAGGAGAGCCGCGCCGATGAAAAGCGGGAAAAAGTGTTGGACATCCCTTTATCTGCAATCAGCGATTTTCCCGGCCATCCGTTCAAGGTGAAGGCGGACGAAGCGATGTTGGAAATGGCGGATAGCGTGAAGCAATACGGCGTTCTCGTTCCCGGACTGGTACGTCCGAAAGGTGATGGCGGCTACGAAATGGTAGCCGGGCATCGGCGCAAAAAAGCGAGCGAACTGGCAGGCAAAGAAACGCTGCCCTGCATCGTTCGCGAACTGGACGACGATCAGGCGACGATCATCATGGTGGACAGCAACCTGCAACGGGAAAATATTGCGCCAAGCGAGAAAGCATTTGCCTATAAGATGAAGTTGGAGGCGATGAAGAGACAGGCGGGCAGACCGAGTAAAGAAAATTCTACCCAAGTTGGGCAGGATTTACGAGGAAAATATTCAGTTGAAATTTTGGCAGATCAGGCAGGCGAAAGCCGTAATCAAATCCAGCGCTATATCCGCCTTACCGAACTGACCCCCTCCATTCTCGAAATGGTGGATGATAAACGAATCGCCTTCAATCCGGCCGTAGAGATTTCTTACTTGGCCGAAGAAGAACAGCATGCCCTGTACGAAACGATGCAGTCCGAAGACTGCACGCCTTCGCTGGCGCAGGCGCAGCGCATGAAAAAACTGAGCCAGGACGGGCGGCTTAACGTGGATGTCATCTTCTCGATTCTCACGGAGGAGAAGCCGAACCAGAAAGAAAAAATGACCATTCGGCGCGAGCGGATCGACCGTTTCTTCCCGAGGGACTTTACCGAAAAGCAAAAGGAAGATCTGATCGTACAACTGCTGGAAAGCTGGTATAAAAAACGGCAACGGGAACTGGAACGTTAACCTGAATCCAGTTCGGCAGGCACTCTCCCCTAGACGGAGAGCTTTTTTATACCCATTTTTGGGGAGGCGATTCATGATGTATTTCACGAAAGGGAGGCGTCGTCAATATGAGCGCCTGATGCAAGAAAAGCCGGGTTTCAACCGCTTCGAAGTTCTGGAGGATGAGATCGAACAACCGCGCACGCGAAACAAGAACTCTCGTAATGTCGGCCTATCAAAGCAAAACCGGGGAACGAGGAATGACAGCAATTTTCCAGGAAATGAGGACGGACAATGGAAGAAATAAAGCGAATGGTGGACAACTATGAAGTCGTTCAGGCCATCTCCATCGGGAAGGTGGAAGTGCTGCTTGGTGTAGACGAAACCAATGCCGAACGGCCGTACATGGTTTGTACCTGCACCCGAAACAATTCTTTGGGTGTCGAGCAATTTTACGCGATTGCGGCCGGCGCGGATTATCTTGAGGCCATGCATGACTTTGTTTCCCGCGTGCAATGGGAACTGGAGGATCTCAAAGAAGAAAGGGCCAGTGTCAAGGTGCCCCTATCTCCCCTTACCCAAGTCCAATGCCAGCCGATTCGCGAAGAGATGCGCATTGACCACCAGGTTGTTGTCATCCGGCCGGAACGGTTGCGACCTGAATACCGCACCGCTGTTAACCAGCTTGTGCTGGCGCTAAGCGGTTTTGGCACCTCTGCCAATTCCCGAGGTCGCGCCGTCTACGTGATCAATCTGTATACCGGAGAAGAGGCTCGCTGGAATCGGGAGGATTTTATGGGTCTGATAAAACCGGAGCATATGCCTGCATGGGCGCAAGAAAAATTGGAGTAGCATCAGATTGGAACTCAGCAAAAGCCGAAGCAACGTGACGAAGCCCGGTAAAGTCAATCGACAGCACTTCAATTTTGGTTTGAAAGGAGACGTGAGCGATGTCGTGGACGTATCGGCACCGCAAGGCGCTTATCATCGCGGCGATTGCCGTAAGCGTTTGTTTACTGGCTGCTGCGGCCATTTATTCTCTGATTAAGCAATCAGAGCAAGAGCAGAAACAACAGCAAATGAAGGAACATTATGAAAGGCAAATCGAAGAATTGAAAACGATAGAGGAACAATCGCGCAGAAGCGTTTGGACTGTGGCGCACGCTGTTCCGGCCGGCGGCATCGTGAAGGCGGAAGACCTCAAGTCTGTTCCGCTGCCTGCGAATCTGGTGCCGCAAGGAATGATTACTGATCAGAACGCGGTCATTGGCAAAAGCGCCAAAATCGAATTAGAGCCAGGCACGCCGTTGATGCCTTCCATGCTGTACGAGGGCGCGCCAATCCCAAAGGATTTGCGGGTGCAGGAGTTTCAAGTCATTCAGCTTCCCTCCAATCTGCAAAAGGGACAGTACATCGACGTGCGAATCAACTTCCCGACTGGCGAGGATTTTGTCTTGCTGGCGAAGAAGAAGGCGCGGGAGTTGTCCGGCAATGTCATCTGGCTGGAAATGAACGAGCTGGATCTATTACGGACTTCAAGCGCGATCATCGATGCCTACTTGCAAGGCGCGCGGCTGTATGCCCTGCCCTACATCGAGCCGGGCTTGCAGGAATCGGCAGTAGTCAATTATCCCGCCAATCCGAAGGTGCTCGACTTGATGGATCATGATCCGAACCTGCTAGAAAAAGCGACAACCGAGCTTGCCCGCCAACTGCGAACGACACTGGATGACAATCTGAAGGCGATGAGCGAGTCGGACAAACTGCGCGTAACGAGCGGCAGCGTAACGGTTCAGCAGCAACTGCAAAACGAACGGATTGTCACGCAGCAAGGCAATGCCATGCATGAGGCGACCCCATCGCCGCCGCCGGCAGGCGCAACGGCTACGGTCGATCAGGAACCGCCAGCTGCGCAGCCGCTGCCCACCTCTTCCGTTCCGACAACGACGAGTGAGAATCGGCCGGAAACGTCAGCGGAGTCTACATCATCTGTTTCAACAGAACCGGCGCCAGCTTCGTCGTCTGGAGAGCCTGCAAAAGTGGATAAATTGGAGCAAATTTTTAATCAGTGAAGGAGGCCGTTATGAAAAAAGTCGTGTTTTTCGGCGCGCCGGACAAAAGCCACTTGCTCCTTGTGCTGGGCAAGCTGCTCACGGCGATGGAGCGAAAGGTGCTGATCGTGGATTCCACCCTTGCCCAGTCCATGCAAGGCTATTTGCCGCGAGGGGAATTCGGCGATTCGCTGCGGGAGTTTGAAGGCATCGATGTGGCGACCGGGCTCATCACGCCAGCGCAATTGGAACGCTCCCTGCTTCAAGCCGAAGGCGAAGCGGCCTACGATGTCATGCTGCTCGACACCGATCACACCGAACTTGTGAAGGGACGAGAGTTGCCGGGCTATGACAAGCGGGTTTGGTGCAGCAATTGGAGCCGGCTCGGCATGCATAAAAACGCGGAGTTGATGCAGCGGCTGTGCCTTCACGAAGCGGAAGGCCAGCCGCTCACGTTTTACAAACTGATTGCTCCCACTCTGCAGATCGCCATGCCTGAGACCTATTTCGATTCGCTGCTGCCGCAGCAGGCTGTACGCTGGGAGGAAGCGATATTCCGCTTTCCGCTGGACGAACGGGATATGTCGGTCGAACTGGACAACCAGCATCATGGCCGCATTGACATCAGGCGGCTGTCCGGGGCGTATCGCCGGAACGTGCTGGACATGCTGCAACAGTTGTTTGATTGCGATGCCAAAACGGCCCGGCGTGCATGGGCGCGTGCGCGAAAGCGTGCGTGAACCCGGTAAAGTCGCATGAAAGGAGATGAAGGAATGGGTTTTACCGTGGTGTTTTGGAGTCCGGTTTCGGGACAGGCCGGTACGACGAGCAACCTGATCGCCGCCGCGGCGCTGCTCGGATTGGAATACTCCTCGCGCCTTTTGCTGCTTGGGCATTTGCAAAGTGAATACGCGGCCATCGAACGCAGCTTTTACCCGAGACGGGGCTGGATGAGCAAAGCGGACACCCCGCCTGACGCGGGCATCGACTCGCTGCTCAGGCTCTTGCAGAACCGCAAGCTGGAACCGAACAGGTTGCGGGATTACACGCTGCCGCTGCTCGCCGACCGACTCGACATCCTTCCGGGATCGAACAAGCCGGATGCATCGTTTGTTTCCGCCGCACAGGAATGGCTTGCGCCTCTTTTGGAACTGACAAGGCGCGCTTACGATCTGGTATTGCTGGACGGCGGAAGCGGCAACCTGTCGGCGTGGACACAGGCGCTGCTGCGTCAGGCGGATTTGCTGGTCGTCTGTTTGCCGCAAAACGCGCTCAAGCTGGAGCAGGTCTTTCCGCTGGTGGAGGCGCAGCTTCAGCCCGACCGGAAGCATTTGCTTGTATTCGGACAATACGATCCTCGCTCCGCTTTGACCGTTAAGAATATCAAGCGCCAGTTCCATCGGCGGGAGCCAGCGTACCCGATTGTCCATAATACGGGCTGGCTGGACGCGACCCAACAAGGAGAAGCCGTCCGTTTTTTATTTCGCAACCGGCAGGTGCCGCGCAGTCATGAAAATGCTTCTTTTATGAAACAAGTGCGGACATTGGCGCAGGCGATCATCAACAACGCCGGACTGGACAAGCCTCTTTTCGGAGGGAAGGAGGATGATAACCGATGATGTTCGCGCTGAACGGTTTGCTTCTGGCGGGCATCCTCGTTGCGATCGGCGTCTTGCTCTATTTGCGTATGAGCCGCCGCTTGCCGGAGCAGCCGGACGAAAAGCCGGTCTATACGCTGGAAGCGATGACCGTGTTTGTGAAAGAGGCGCTGCACGAGATGACGAGCAGCAACCTGATTGACTTCGGCTTGTCGGAAGAAGAATACCGCCGCCGCAAAAACAAGCGCGCAGAACTGAAGAAGGCGCTGCGGGGCTGCACGTCCGGAGATTTGCGGGACAAGGCGTATATGAAGCAGGTCATCTCCGATTTGCTCGAACAGCGTTATACCTTGGACGATAATAACCTGAATCGCCTCCTGCCGTTTGACGACCCGCAGGCGCTCACATCGCAAGATCAATTTGACATCCTGCTCTATCTCTATAAAAAACAACATCGTTTGAAAGCGCTGGACGAACTGATCCGCAAATATGAACTGGACTGCCCCAAACGGAGCTTGGAAGACGAAGAGACTGAGTCGTACCGGATTACCGCCGACGAAATTCGCGATATTTACAAGCAGGAAGCGCGCAGGCTGTCTGTCGAGGACAAAACCCAGATCGTTGTGCAGCGGATCTACCAGCAGTACAAAGGGTTTAGCGTCATCGACGAAATCCGCGACATGAAAATCGACGGCGTATCGGGCGGCGTATCCGGCATCCCCCCGGCGATGTGGGAAGGCGAATGGAGCCTGGAGGAAGAAGCGCTGCTGCGCGAGGTGCCAAGGTCGCATGACAGCGTGTGGCTGTTTTATAAAGGGAAATCCATTCATTTGAGCTTCCTGTCCTTCGGCTCGGAGCAAGAACTGAGGCGCGTGTGCCAGAACGTGTACAAACATAATTTTCCCGGTCAATTGTCCGAGGCGAACGGCTTTAAGGTGAACGAAATGGCCGACGGCTCCCGCGTCGTCGTGCTGCGCCCCCGGTTCAGCGAATCGTGGGCTTTTTTTGTGCGCAAATTCGATGTGCAAAACGCCGCGCTCGAACAATTGATTCAGGACGACAACGCCGAGCTGCCCATCGGACTGATCCGATATCTCGTCATGGGCGAGCGTATCACGGCCATCACCGGCGCGCAGGGCAGCGGCAAAACGACGCTCTTGATGGCGATGGTGTGCTACATTCCGGCCATCTTGCCGATCCGGGTGCAGGAAATGAGCTTTGAGCTTCAACTTCGGAAAATATACCGGGAACGCAACATTTTAAGCTTGCGGGAAACGGAAACGATCTCCGGGCAGGACGGTCTGGACATCCAGAAAAAAACGGACGGCTCGGTCAATATTTTGGGAGAAGTGGCGACCGACCCGGTTGCAGCCTGGATGGTGCAGATGGCGCAGGTCGCTTCGCTGTTCACCTTGTTTACGCATCATGCCAAAACGTTCCGCGATCTCGTCTATTCGCTGCGCAATTCGCTGCTGAAGACAGGGGTGTTTACGAACGAAAAAGTGGCCGAGCAGCAGGTCGTCAGCGTCATCAACTTCGACATTCACCTCAGGCGGGACGCGGACGGACATCGCTACATCGAACGGATTACCGAATGCGTTCCGGTGGAGCAGGAGACGGCCTATCCGGAGACGTTCCGCCTCAAAACGACGACCGAGGAGAAAATGACGGCGTTCATGGAGACGATGCTGGAATATTTCCGCCGCTCGACGGACCGCCCGCTTTATGTCGCGCGGAACGTTATCGAATACCGAGACGGACGCTATGTCGCCGTTCATCCGTTGTCCGAGCGAAGCCGAAAGGAAATCGCCGCATGCCTCGCCGGGCCGGACCAGGCGGCGTTCGAGGCGTTTTTGGCGGTTCACTGGGGGGATCGCGATGAAGCTTGAATGGCTGTCCCTGTTGCTGGGCGCCGCGACGGTATTGTTCCTCGCGATGGTGGCGGCGTTTCAATGGGTATCCCGCCACGGTTCGGACGCGGAGGCCGTTCGGCGGTATGAAGCGCTGCGCAAACCGGGCAAAGCCCGCAAGAAGCAAGCGCTGCACAGCGTGTTGCAGCAGTTGTATCGCCTATGCGAACACGTACCGATTCTACGCGCTTATTTGCACCAACTTCGCAAACGAATGACCATTCTCCAGCTTGGCGACGAATGGAAGCTGCGGCTGGAGACGATGAAGACGGCGCTTCTCATATGGGGCGTGCTGCTCGCGGCGGCTGTTCCGCTGGCGCTCGGCGTGCGCGACCCGGCCGCGCTCGGCATGATGGGCATCGGCTTCTGGGTTGGCCACGGGATCTTTTCGGACAACCTGATCCATCGGCTGGAGACGCGACTGCTGCGGCAACTCCGGCATTTTTTCTCGGATGTGCGTCATCATTATCATCGTCATGGCATGGTGGAAGAAGCCATTTATGAAGCGGCGGACGGCGCGCCGTATGAGATGGCGCTGCACGGACACGAAATATACGAAGTGCTCACGGCAAGCGACGCCGAGCAGCGGCTGGCGCAGTATATCGAGAGCGCGCCGAACCGCTATTTGCAGGGCTTGGCCGGGCTGTCGCATCTGGTGAAGGAATACGGCGACAAACGAACCGCAGCCGGTTCCGTGTACTTGAAGGCGCTCGGGAAGCTCGCGACAGAACTGAATCTGGAACTGCTGCGCCGCGAGCGCCTCAGTTTCCTGTTGCAAGGACTGACCGCCATCGCGCTGTTGCCGCTCTTGTTTACCCGGCCGATCGAAGCTTGGGCCAGCCATTACTTTCCGGCCATGGACGCCTTTTATGCGAGCACGACCGGCTGGATCGTGAAAATCGGCCTGATTGCGGTCGTATGGCTGTCCTACGTCCTGCTGCGGAACATTCAGGAGCTGGACGCGAGTCCAAAACCAACCGGCCGAAAAAGATGGGAGAAACGGGTTTGCGAATGGCCGTGGATGCGCTGGGTTGTGCATCGTTTCGGTCCCGCCCCCGGTTCCCGGGAAGCTGACCGCATGGTCAAGCTGCTTAAAGACACCGCGTCGCCGCTTCGGCTGGAATGGCTCTATGTGCAGCGCATCGTGGCGGGGGGCATGGCTTTTCTGGCAGTGCTCGGGATGTTTATTACGCTTCATGCCGCAAGCCGGCATCAAATCCTGTATGTGCCGGTAAAGCCGGGCATCCTGTTCGGCCAACTTTCGCCGGAGGAGGAAGCCAAGGCGCGCGAGGCGGCGGCGCTCGATCGCCGCATCATCGATCGCGTAAAGGAGGTGAAGCACCGCACCGAAGAAACGGTGATGGCCCTGCTCCGCAGCGAAACGCCGACGGCGAATCAGGACGATCAGCTTCGCGCCGCGGCTCGGCGCATTATGGTCAAGCTCACGAAGCTGGACAATCAGTATGTGAAGTGGTGGGAAGCGCTCCTCGCCGCTCTCGCGGGATGGGGCGGCTACGCCATGCCGGTCGGCGTTCGGTTGTTCCAGCGGCGCATGCGGCAGATGGAGATGAAGCATGAAGTGGATCAACTGCATGCCGTCATCGCCATGCTGGCGGATATGGACCGGATGTCGGTCGAGCATCTGCTCATCTGGATGGAACAGTTTGCCCGAGTGTTCAAGGAACCGCTGCAAACCTGCTTGCTTCACTTCGAACAGGGCGCGGATCAGGCGCTGGCGCAGCTGAAAGAGGATGCGCCGTTTGTGCCGTTCGTCCGCACGGTCGAAAAGCTGGAACTGGCGGCGCAAAGTTTGCCGATCCGGGAAGCGTTCGACGACCTGGAGTCGGAACAGGCTTACGCGCAGGAGCAGCGCAAACAGGAGTACGAGCAATTGATCGAGCAAAAGGCGGGCTGGGGAAAATGGATCGGGTTTGCGCCGATGATGGCCCTCATTTTCGGTTATCTGGTCATTCCGCTCGTCATCGTCAGCTTGCACCAGATGTCCGTTTACTACGAACAGATTCAACGCATTCAGTAAACGGACATGTTGCGGCGCTTTCCAATCGGGAAGTGTCTTTTTATTTCGAATTTTATTTGAAGGAGAGATCGGTTCATGTCCAACGCGCAAAAAGCACTCGTGATGGCGGCAGGCATTTTTCTTGCCATCGCGCTCATTACCCTCGCCGTCGTATTGTTTATTTCCGCGCAAGACTCCACCAAGGCGGCGCAAAGCAATTTCAGCAATATCCAGACGGAACTGTCGCAAACGGCATTTACGGTGTACGACAACACGACGCTATCGGGCAGTCAGGTGGTCAACGCGCTGCGCAAGTTCAGCGATAAAGAAGAGTTCGGCATCCAGATTGTCACCGGGAAAAATCCGGCGGGTCAGTGGTATGGCAAGGTGATCAACACGGGTGTTCCGATCGACAGTGTGACTTACGGCTCAGTGGTTGGTGATGCGCCGGGGTAACTGAGCCATGCGCTCGATGAAGCGAATATCAACTACGTCAATCCGAGCGGCAAATTTCGGGCGCAACTGGTGCACGACAGCAGCAACGTCATTCGCGGCATCGTGTTTCGTCAGCAGTAAGCGCCCTTACTGACATCACAACGCTGACGGGGCGTCCTTTCGGGTATAGACGGACGCCCCGGCGTTTTCAAGGAGGAAGCCGATGGAACATGCACCCAGAACGATGCTGGAAATGAGCGTGGCCTGTCTTCTCTTTCTGATGGCCGCAACGAGCGGACTCATGCTCTTTCAAACCGGGGCCGCGCTGAACGCCACCGCCTATGTGTCGGGAAAGACGCTGGATCGCAACATGCAGATGACGTTTTCGCCGATTGCCGGCGACGGTACCGTATCCGGCGCAGAGGTAGCGCAATCCATTGCCCGGCTGGAGACGGGAGACGCGGAAATTGTGGTGGACGGCGTTCGATACGTGCCGCCGCTCGATCGGGACCCGTTCGTCCCCGCCGGCATTCGCCTGAATGCCCGGTATACGGCAGTCGCCCAGCGAGATGCGTCCGGACAACTGGTGCGTCTCATTTTCGCTTTACGCTAAGGAGAATGCCATGAACAGTATCTCGAAAGTTTTCGCGGCGCTCATTGCCGTTCTTTTGCTCTACCTCTACCCCATTTCCGCAGCCTTCGACCAGCAGGACGATATTTCGGAACTGGTCGTCCTGAAAGCGACGACAACGTTTGTGGATGCAGTGCGGGACAAGGGCTTTGTGTCGCCGAGCATGTATACGGACTTTATGGAGGCGATTGCGGCAACGGGCAACACCTTCGATGTGCAAATGGAACACGGAAGCAAAAAGTACGTGCCGGTTTACGACGACCCGACAAGGCCGGATACGTTTCGGGGCAGCTACGAAGTGCACTACGACCTATTTTACAACGCGCAGATTTTGCCTGTGCTGTTCCCGAACAGCGCGGCCGCAAAAGACGATCCGGCGAGACGCTACAAACTGCGGGTCGGCGATACATTTGCGGTCACGGTTAAAAATACGAACCGGACTCCCGGCACGATCCTGTTCGATTTCCTGAACCAGGCCATCAGTCCGAACGAAAAAATCTTCATTCCTTACGGCGGGGTGGTGCGCAATGAGGCTGATTGAATGGGCCATTGTCGGGGCGCTCATTTTCCTGCCGTTTGCGACCGTGAACCGGATTGAAGTCGAAACGCAGCGGAAGGCGCTACTCTCCGAGCTGCGCTATAACACCGCGCTGGATGCGGCGGTGGATGACGCAGCGCGGATGTTGACCGTCAATGCGAATCAGCAGCGGGAGACGCAATACGAATCGGCCAAGCGGGTGGCGCTGAACAAGGACGAAGCGATTGCCGCTTTTTATCGGACGCTGTACGCAAGCTTCGGCATTGCCGACGATCCCGTTGCGCAAGGCGTACTCAATCGGTATATCCCGGCTATTGCGGTGATTGGTTACGACGGTTTCTACGTCTATGCCGAGGAGGAGTGGACGGGAGCCGACGGGAGCACGGAACGAAAACCGGTTTGGGGAGCAAAGAGGCCGTATGCCTACGCCGATTCATCGGGTAACAGCCTTTCGTTCACGCTGGACGATTTCGTCCTCGCTTACGATGCGGGCAGCCGGAGCTGGCACGAAGGCTTGCGGGCCGACGTCGGGCAGCAGACGAATATTGCGCTATTAAAGGATGCGGAGCGATTTGAGCAGGTGCGCCGGAGCACCATCGTCCGCGCAATTGAAGACGAACTCGCCTACCGGATCAATAAACACAACGAATCGGTTTCCCGATACGGCTTTTCTTACACCTTCATGCTGCCGACCATTTCGCAGGAGGAATGGCACAATACCGTGAATGATGTCGGGGTGCTTGCCTTTATCCAAGGCATTCCGATGGGAGGCAAGTTTTACAACCATTATGCGCTCGGCGGAAGCCGCGTGCTCAAGAAGCCGGAGATTGTCGGGGCCAGGAAAGGAAGCATGAAGGTGTATTATCGCAGCACATGCGGCTTTGCTTATCCGGTGGAAGAGACGTTTTCCAGCGAACAAGCGGCCGCGCAAAAAGGCTATATGCCGCTGGACTGTCCGGTCCCGCCATCTTAACGAGACGGCGGTGATTTCGGAAAGTGGACACGCCGTCAGATCGGCTCTATGATGAACCTGACAGTAGAAATCTTCCAAACTTGTCATGACCCCTATTAAGAGAGGAGCGAATGGCGTGAGAAAATGGGTAATTGCAGGACTTGTCGCCGCGATGCTTTGCAGCTTGTTCACCGTAACGGCAAGCGCGGCGAGCCGACTTCCGTCCTTTGTCGGCGTCGTCATGGACGGACAAAAAATCTGGTTTCCCGATGCGCAAGCATTTGTCGATGAAAACAACCGGACGCTCGTGCCGGTTCGATTCATCGCGGAACAGATGGGCGCGAAAGTTGGATGGGAGCCCAAAACCATGACCGTTCCGATTGAGCGGGACGACCTGCATATTGTGCTTACGATCGGCGATAGCACGGCGCTCGTCAACGGTAAAGAAGTGGTCTTCGATTCGAAGGCGATCACCAGCGGCGGCCGGACGTTTGTCCCGCTGCGTTTTGTCAGCGAAGCGCTGGGGGCGAAAGTGAATTGGGATAGCCCGACATCGACCGTATTTATTTCCATACAAGAAGACGCCAATGCAAAGTACGATGAATGGGGCCGCCTGATTCGCACAACCCATTTGCCGAAGAACGCGAAAGATTACCCGTACATTCTGGCCGATGTGCCGAATGAAGCCTATGAAATGGCCTATCCCTACTCGCATCCTACGGACAGCAAGGTTTCTTCGGTGCTCTATTCGACCATACCGGAATTCAATAAGAAAAACGTGGATATATGGATGAACCGGCTGAAAACGTTCGGCGCGTTGTGGCTGAATGTGGATTACAACACGATCGACGATTCGTGGGCGCAGGCTTTATTCGCTACAAAAATGCAAAATTCCAATGCCGAACTAAAGTATATTCGTCGTTATGTGGATTGGGTAAAGGAGAACAAAATTCAAGTCAAAGGTTATCTTGATCCGGAACCGTCGATGATTTACCGTGACGGTTTTGGTAAAAATTATGTAAGGTCCAAATTCAGGATTAAATTCGTATCCTATTCAGAGCGCAAGGACTTGATTTATGATACATGGTTTCCCAATGATTTGAAGTATGAGAAAGGCACATGGGTGCCCAACGATACTCCTCTTGAAAAAAATGTATGGTATGAAGGTTACGCCGACATTGCGTTAGGAACAAATATTGGGGGAGACTGGGGCAGCACGTTGAAGGTGGCCACCGCAAGTTTATTCTACAACCAACTGATCAGGAAGGTTGAATAATATGATTAAAAGCATCGTTACAAAGTGGGTATGCCTTACGATGGCATGCCTTTTTTTATTGCCATTGCTACCGAGACAAGTCTTTGCCGAAACTCCGAATGTTTATACGGAGTCAGGGAAAATTCGTTTTGAGATCACCAGCACGGCTGCAACATCGTCCATCAGATACAGAACCGTGGGATGGACGGTGCGACGGGACCAACTATGTACGAATACTACGCCCAAGCAGTGTGGCGATCCTCGAAACGGCCAACATGCTTCTTTTTTGGACCAGCAAGTGCGGCAGGTAGGTCAAGACCCGAATCCGCCGATCCCCGGAGCGCCTTTAACGACATTTTATGAAATCAGCGAGGCGCTTGTCACGGAAGGCATGTGGAACGCGGGCATGGGCGACATCAAAGACAACGACGACTTATATTTGTATGCCATCATGGTGTCCATCGACGGAAACGGCAACGTGCGCAAAGGGCCCTTTTATACGTTAGATGAGATCAAGAGAGCCGAACCTTGGGCGCACCCGGACGACTTGGACGATTATTTCGGCATTCATGTACCCTATCGAAGCGCGGAATTTCCCGTCGATGTCATTGCAAAAACCGTAGACGGCATAGTCATTCAAAGACCGGAAGTTACATTTCTAAAGGGCGAGTACAAAGTCGGGGAAACGATCAATCATGAATTTCCCGAAACGATTGAGGACAACGGAAAAACGTATACGATCGTTCGTTCCTATTTATCGCCCAAGCAGGACCCGACGCGGAAAGACTGGCTGCAAGAAGACCCGGAAACCAATCCGAAGGTGCGAACGCGAAGCTTTACGGTGCATCTGGGCGGAACGGACGCGGTTGCCGAATATGCGGAGAACAATCCGGTGAAGGCCATCTATCAAAAAGAAGACGGCACCAAACTCAAAGAAGTGGACAAAGGCGTTTTCGCAACCGGCGAGGAAGCGAACCATACGTTCGAAGGACAAATCACTTCCGGCGGTCAGACGTATGAAATCATCCGCTCTTACATTACGAACAATAACAAACCCGACGAGAAGCTGTTCATTCAGGAAAAAGGCGACCCCAAGCTCAAAGAGCGCTCCATTCTGGTGGGATCGGGCGGCTCCAACTTTATCGGCATTTACAAAATTCCCTCCTCGGTAACGGTCGCGTCCCGGATTGAAGCGCCGGAAACGGTCGACCAAAACGTGACCGAAGTGGACGGGAATTTTGTTTTTGAAGTCAAGTCGTTAAAAAATTTGCAGTCATACGAAATCACGGATATTCGAAATGCCAGGCTCGTTCAAACGGGCGACAAAACCGGAAACCTCTCCGGCACGTCAACGAGTAAAACGATTCCGATCAAAATCCCGTTCACGTCCGGCGACAAAGTGAGCGTGCAAATCACCGTCGTTGTGAAGGATGTGGACGGCAATACGGGGGACTCGACATCCGATCATACGGTACGCAAAGGCGACGGCGACGGAAAACCGCAGCCCGGCGCTTCCCAGCAGGCCGAAGCGATGGAGCCAAGCGCTTCTGCTGTCATTCAGGCGGATGCGCGCGGCGCAGAAAAATTTGATGTGCTGCAAGGCATTCCGACTTCAGAGAACCTGTATGTGAACGCTTTGGCCAAATCGTACTTGTATCGCAACACGTTCACGGAAACGACCGGCACGAAGCAATACCCGATTCAGGTGAGTAAAACATATACCCTCACCTGGACGGAGACGCGATCCGGCCCGCCCGATGCGGACGGGAATCCGACCACCATTACCGTTCCGCGTTCAGATACACAGACGGTCACCAAAAACTATTCGATTGAACGCAAGTACAGCTTCTGGACGATTCAAAATCTCGAAGTGTACGGCATTCAAAAGGCGACGGTCTCCAATTATGCGCTTCCTTCGGGAACAGTTACGCTGGAGCCGAATGGCTATACGCCGCCAACCGTTTCCGCTGCGCATGATGCGTCGCTCAGCGCGCATATGACCGATCCGGTCTATTCGAATGTGACGCTGCCCGGACAAACGATTTCCGGCGGTTCCAGCCGGCCTTCCGTACCGAACGAGGACTGGACAAACGAGGCCGAGAGAGCTATTGGCAAGATCAAGGTAAAAAACGACTCGTTCGTTTTTAACGGAAATACAATCATGGACAACCGAATCGTTGAGGAAAAAGCGCCGACGCCGGGGGCGATACCGGCCCCGCCGATGATTGGGCAAGATGTGCTGTACGGCAAAGGTTATCTCATTGACGCTTTCAAAACAAACAAAGCGAATCAACCGAGCACCGGCACCATCTTTTATACGCTGGTCAAGGGCATTGGCGGCGGGGAAAACAAGAGCTTTCCGATCGGCGGCATCAATCCGGTGACGGTGCATACGCCCGTTGTCAATCAGGCGTCCGTATCCGACGACCAGGCGCATAATCAGAAAACGCAGCCAACCGCCGGTCGGGCTGCGCTCATTCTGGACCGGCCCTTTACCGTAACGATTCCGACAAGCGGCCCGCACAAGGACATCAAGGGCTACGGCAATCGGGATTATGCCAAGTATGTGAGGGACAAACAGATTTGGTTTCCGTTCGATGTGTACAAAGCGGATCGCACGACGTTTGTCCCCAAGGAAACGTGGGTATCCATCCCGGTCGGTCAGATACAGACGACCTTCTATTTGCCCGTTTGGGTGGATGAAGGCTATTACGACGTATTATTCCGGACGTTTGCCGAGAATAGTCCGGCCTCCTTTACGTCCCAGATGAATGCCAATCTGGACTTGTCCAACCATGTGGCTACGCAGGTGGTTCCAGTGGAAGTGATCGGACGTCTCTATGATTTCCGCATCACCGACATTGCCGATTTTGCATGGGAATCGGTGTTCCGCACCCAAAAGGGCAGCGCGACGCCGACAGGAAATGCCTATTGGGTCGGCACGAAAGGAATTGACGGCGCACCGCGCGGCAATACCCCACCTTACGTGCTGCCGGTACGGCAAGGCAGTCATCCCGAGAGCGGCAAGAAAAACGTAGCGGTCAAAACGGGTTACCATGTCAAATTCGAAGTCATGACGAAAGGCAACATGTTCGGTTCGGGCGACGGCATCCTCATTACACCGACGTTTTATTTTGTGGACAGCAAGGGGAAGAACAGGCAAGAAGTCGATCTGTACTATCATTCAGGCAGTCAGCGGTTTATTCGTATCGGCTCCAGCGACGATGTGGAGAAACGGTATGTGACGCTCGACGCTCGCCTGCGCAATGTGCCGAAGCAGGAGTTGACCGACACTGCCGCAACGCTTTGGTCGCTAAACGGTTCGCCCGGAGACAGGCAGACGTTTATTGATCAATATGTAAAGGATGCGCAGAAGCCGACCTATGTGGGCGGCTACGATATCATGCTGCTGCCGCCTCAGCTTCGGACGTTTGTTGGCAGTATGCAGGTGCCCTCCGGCATCGATGCGGCCCGCGCCAACGCTTCGGTGCAGCGGTGGAGGGGGGACTACAGTTTGCCCGCCGCACCGTACGTGGTGCCGAAAGGCTTCAATCTGGCCGAGTACGGCCGCACGCACCGGCTGGACGATCATGCGCCCGTATTTCTGAAGGATGGGTACATCATCGTCAATTTCAACATCGAAACGATCCGCAATCAAGACTTGAACCATCCGCATCTGCAATACAAAAACGCGCCGCTTGACAATCAGTGGCGGATGGAAGGGTTTCAGCCCAGCTACGTCGATCCATACGGGGCAACGTTCTCCCTGCTGGACGGCGACGTCGTCTTTTATCATGCCAATTTGTCCAGCTACGACGACTTTGGGACGGGAGGCACCCATTAAATTCACCAGACGGGAGGGATAAACATGTTGGAAAAGCTGCAAAGTGCCGCGCCAGAGGATACGGCTTATTTTTATTCCGCTTCTGCCGCAGAGGAGATCGAACGTGGCTGCATCGGCCACCTGCGCGGCGATTTTGGGCGGTCGGGCGAGGAGTTCTGGGTAACCTGGTTTCCCCGGCGCTCTCCCTTTGAAACGACTGCTTTTAAAGAAGAATTGGGTAAGGTCTTTCAAGCTATCGGCGATCAGAAGGTGCTGAAAAGCCGCCAGCATATGTTACGATTTTGTAGCGAGCATCCGGAGGCGCGCATCGGCGGTGCTTGGAGCACGGATGTGTACGGGTTTTGCATGCAAACGCAGGATCACCGCTACTATTTGCGCTGCTTTCCCTTTGCCGGGGATTACAACTTTTACTTGTACTGCTATGCCCGGCCGGAGCGCTTGGTGGAGCAGCAACAGCAAGCGCCTTCCACGCCTGCCGCACAGAAGAAAAAAACGGAAACGCAACGATAGGAGGACGCAATGAACGATCTCGCTCGTTATCGGCTGCTGGACGGAGCCTCGCTTCCGCTTGCGGCCAAGCTGGTGTACTGCTATTTACCGGATTTGGCGGGCGGAAAAAACAGCGCCGTGTGGCTTTCCTCCCGTCGGCTTGTGGCAGATATCGGACTTTCCCCTTCTATGTGTGTCGCAACCTAGAGCGAACACCTACCAGCCGGGAGGAAAAGAATATGCTGGAAAGACTGCAAACGGCCGTGTCGGAGGATGCGGCCTATTTTTATTCCGCTTCGATAAAGAAGGATACGGAACGGGGTTGCATCGGGCACCTGCGCGGTTATTTTGGCAGCAGCGGCGAGACATTCTGGGCAAACTGGTTCGAGCATTTGCCAGCGCTAAAAACGCCGGCTTTCCGGGCGGAACTGGATGCGGTTGTGCGGGCATTGACGGAGCAGGGACTTCTTCAAAGCCGCAGCCAGATGCACCGTTTTTGCCTGTCGCATCCGGAGGCCCGATTATCGGGGGCGTGGCATTCCGGCGTATACGGCTTTTGTTTTCAAACAGAGCGCCATCGGTACTACCTGCGTTGTTTCCCGCATGCGGGAGACTACAATTTCTATCTGTACTGCTACATCCGGCCGGATCGTTTGTCGGAACGGTCGCCGGAGCGTTAGCGTCTGCCGAGGAGGAAGTTTATGAATGATCTTACCCGGTATCAACTGCTGGCCAAAGCGAAGGTCCCTCCTGCAGCAAAGCTATTGTACAGCTACCTGATGGACCGCGCGGGCGGGCGGCACGGCTGCGTCTTGTTGTCCGGCAAAAAGCTGGCTTTGGAGGTGGGTCTCTCTCCTTCCACTGTCCGCCGAAATCTGCATCGCCTGCAACTTATTGGACTCATTCGGATTACGGCCCGTTATTCGGAGGAAGGCATTCGCCTCACCAATCAAATAACGTTTCGGTAAGGGAGGTGCTCTCGTGACAGCCAAGTTGCAGCGCATCGTCGAACTGGCTGCCGGCACGGCTCGCACGGTAACGAATCAGCCTGAGCGGTGGGCGGATTTTTTGCGGACGGCGGCCTGGAACTATAAATATCCGTTTCAGGATCAACTGTTGATCTACGCCCAACGTCCGGACGCAACGGCCTGCGCGCCGATTGACGTCTGGAACAAGCGGCTGGATCGCTGGGTGAAACGCGGCGCAAAAGGGATTGCCCTGATTGAAGACCGAGGCAACCACCTGGGCCTGCGCCATGTGTTTGACGTATCGGATACCCAAAGCAGACGCCAGCCGCAGGTGTCGCTTTGGCGGTTGCAGGACAGCGACACGGCTCATGTGATAGAAACGCTGGAAAATGCGTTCGGAGCGCCGGACGAGAGCGAACGGCGTGCGGATCTGCCTGCCGCGTTGCTCGCTGCTGCGCGGAATGCGGTGGATGACAACAGCGCCGATTATGTGGCGGAGTTGATGAAAGAGCGGGAGAACAGTTTGCTTGAGGACCTGGACGTTCCGCATGTGGAATTGTTGTTCAAACAAGCGTCTGAAAAAGCCGTCGCTTATATGGCCTTAACCCGCTGCGAGTTGAATCCCGAACTTTACATTAGCACCGAGGATTTGTCTTCCATTGGTTATTTCAATACGCTTCCAGCATTATCCCATTTGGGCGCAGCGATCAGCGATGTGTCCGAGATGATGCTGCGGGAAATTGAATCGACCGTCCGGGCGCTGCGCCGGGATGCACAACGTGCAAATGAGGGTCAGTCGCTTCATACCCTTGCAAGACCCGATTCCTTGCCGCACAATGAAGCTACCCTGCAAGAAAGGAAGGATGAACATGGAACTGACGTACACGCCGCAAGGGGATTATCTGCTGCCCAACCTGACGCTGAGCGAAGCGGAGACGACCATCGGGAAGTACGGGATGATGCGCAAGACGTTTCTGAAAACCGAGCGGAAGGGCATGTACGCCCATCTGATGTTGTCGGAGCAGTTGAACCGGCATCTGGCGGACATCGACCGGACGGCGCGGGAGCAGATCGACCGGACGATGCAGGAGATGCTCGCTTCTTACCCGGCCCCGGACAAGGCGAGCGATCCGCTGGCCTGGACGGGACATATGAACAACCTGAAGCAGCAGGCGGAGGAACTGATTCTCGCGGAACTGATTTATCATTAAAATGGTACGACCGGGAAACGGAGGACCGAAGTCTTCCGTTTTTTCATGACCAGGCCATCATCAATGACATGCTTCGAGCCGCGCCGCTGCGGGAGAGCAAGTCGGACATCGCAGCATTTTTCCTTGCTCATGAGGACGAGCGCGAGCGCATGTTGTATGTGCGCGGTTTGTTTCCGGCAGGCATCACCGAACTGACGCTTGATGAAGGCGTACGAGCAGGATTTGAACCGTATCGCAACGTTTTGCATCTGTGGACAGGTACGGCGGAGGAACGCACGGCGCAAAGCTTTTACGATTGGGGTGTCATCGCCGGGCATCTCGCCAGCATGATGCTGTTGAACGAATTTGACTTGTCGCGAAAGTCAGAACCTTCCATCGAGCAACAGACGCTGTGGATGGAACAAGCGGAGGACGCAAAAGCCTCCGCTTTTTTCATGCCGCAAGCGGTCATTGACGCCATTTTGCAAAACGGCAGCGGTTTTGAGAACGGCAAGTATCGCATTGCGCTGCATTTCCAGCAGTCGCTGTCCGCACAGGAGAACGCCGATTTCCTGAAACGGGAATACGGGACCGGCGGGCGTCTTCCCGCGCTGATCGGCACGGATATTCACATGAATTATGACAGCAAAGGCATCACGCTGACCCGCGGCTCGATCATGAACCCGGATACGCAGGTGGTGCTGCCGTGGATGAACGTGCAGAAACGTATCGGCGAACTGCTGGCAGCGGGTCGTTACTTGAACCGGAAGGAAGCCGAGCGATTGCCCGCCTTTGCGGAAGAACAGGAGGAAAAGCTGCGGCTGCAAGCGGCGGAAATGGCCAGGCGCGAATTGCCGCAGCCGGATGCATCGTCGGGGCTTTCCCGACCGGACGCACAAGCGGAATCGGAACACACGCCGGTGAATCGGGAACGGGCACGATACGGTTATGACGCGGGCAGCACGGTCTGGATCGGCGCGGACGAATATGAAGTTGTGCAGCTGGAGCAACGAACAGTGACGCTGCAAGACCGTCAGTTCCCGCTCTTCATCAAAGAGGTGAATCGCCGGGATTTTGAGCGAATGCTGCGCGAAAACCCGCTGAACGATCATCTGATTACCGGGGAGCAGGAGTCGGAATGGACTGACGAAACGGCATGGGAAACGGCGGAAGATGCGGTTTTACCGGAAGAGCCGGTGACGGAGGGGCCAGAGGCCGTATCGCAGCCAGACACTTCCCTTTCCTCTGATGGTGCGGCCGGCCGCGCCGCGCCAGCCCGTCCGTCTATCCCGGCTGTCAACTACCGGATTACGGATGATGAACTGGGGCATGGCGGCGCAAAAACGAAGTTCAAATGGAACATGGAAGCGATTCGGCTGCTGAACAAGCTGGAGCAGGAGCAGCGGCAAGCGACAGCGGACGAGCAGGCGGTGCTGGCTCGATATGTCGGATGGGGCGGCATTCCGCAGGCGTTTGACGAAGCGAACACGCAGTGGGCAGCCGAATATGCGGAACTGAAAAATGTGCTGGAGCCGGATGAATATGCATCCGCTCGCGCGTCAACGCTGAATGCCCATTATACGTCTGTGACCGTCATCAAGGCGATGTACGACTGTCTGGAATCGATGGGCTTTCGCAGCGGCAATATTTTGGAGCCGTCCTGCGGCATCGGCAATTTCTTTGGACTGGTGCCGGAGTCGTTCCAAGGCTCGCGGCTGTTTGGCGTGGAACTGGACAGCATTACCGGCCGTATTGCCAAGCAGCTATACCCGCAGGCGTCGATTGCGGTCAGCGGCTACGAACAGACGAATTTGCCGGACAGCTTCTTTGATCTCGCCATCGGGAACGTGCCGTTCGGCGGTTATGGCGTGGCGGATAAACGTTACGACAAGCACAAGTTTCTCATCCATGATTACTTTTTCGCCAAGACATTGGACAAAGTGCGTCCGGGCGGCATCATCGCTTTTATTACGTCCAAAGGAACGATGGACAAGCAAAATCCTGCGGTTCGCAAATATATTGCGGAACGCGCCGAACTGCTCGGAGCGGTGCGTCTGCCAAGCAATGCGTTTCTGGCCAATGCCGGAACCGAAGTAACCGCTGACATCATCTTTTTACAGAAACGGGATCGCATGGTCGCCGTCAGCGAGCAAACCGAAGCATGGCTATCCCTGTCCGAGACAGCGGACGGTGTGCCGGTGAATCGTTATTTCGCGGAACATCCCGATATGGTGCTGGGCACAATGGTTTTTGACGACCGGATGTACGGCAACCGCCAGGAAACGTCCTGCAAGCCATTCCCGGACGCCAATCTGGATGAATTGCTGCGCGAAGCGTTCTCCAACATCCATGCCGAATGGGCGGAGCTGGAACGGGAAGACCAGCCGGAGGAAGAAGAGCCTTCTCTCCCTGCTGATCCGACTGTGCGCAATTTCAGCTTTGCGTTGGTGGACGGACAAATCTACTATCGGGAGAACAGCCGAATGCGGCGTGTGGACACTTCTGCTACGGCGGCAGGCCGCATCAAGGGAATGATTCAGCTGCGGGACACCGTGCGCGAGCTGATCGAGTACCAAACCGAAGACTATAGCGATGAGATGATAGAGCAGCAACAGCGAAAGCTGAATGCGCAGTATGAACGGTTTACGGCGCAATACGGC
Organism: Brevibacillus sp. YAE8; assembly: GCF_057543335.1. Lineage (NCBI taxonomy): Bacteria > Bacillati > Bacillota > Bacilli > Caryophanales > Paenibacillaceae > Brevibacillus > Brevibacillus sp. YAE8. The sequence continues at coordinate 73,025 of NZ_BAAIYG010000008.1, read as the reverse complement.
CTGATCAACAGCCGCGCCAACAGCCTTGCTTTTTCGGACGACAGTTCCTACTTTCTTCTTTGCTCGCTGGAAATCATCGACGAGGAAGGACGGCTGCTGCGCAAGGCGGATATGTTCACCAAACGCACCATCCGGCAGCGCATCCGCGTGGAACAGGTGGATACCGCTTCGGAGGCGCTTGCCGTCTCCATCGGTGCAAAAGCCCGTGTCGATCTGCCGTATATGGCGCAGCTAACCGGTTGGACGGAAGAACAACTGATAAAAGAGCTGCGCGGCGTCATCTTCCCCAATCCCGAAAATCTGGACGAGGAAGGTAAGCCGATCTACGAAACCGCCGATGCGTACTTGTCCGGCAATGTGCGGGAGAAGCTGCGTGTGGCCAGACAGTTTGCCGCATACGATGCCGAACGTTACGGCGAAAACGTCAAAGCGCTTGAAGCGGTGCAGCCGAAAGACCTGAACGCCTCTGAAATTGATGTCCGCTTGGGCGCAACCTGGCTGCCGCCGGAAGACATTCGGCAATTTCTGTTTGAGCTGGTGGACACGCCGCCGATGTACCAGACCTACATCAACGTCATGTATTCCGAATATACGGCTGCCTGGAACGTCAAAGGCAAAAGCGATGACCGCAGCAACAATATCAAGGCGAACGTCACGTACGGCACAAACCGCGTCAATGCGTACAAAATTCTCGAAGATACGCTGAATTTGCGGGACGTGCGCGTATTTGACACCGTGTATGAGGATGGCGTGGAAAAGCGTGTACTGAACAAGCAGGAAACGGCCATCGCCCAGCAAAAGCAGGAGATGATGAAAGAAGCGTTCCGCGACTGGATATGGAAAGACCCGCAGCGGCGCGAACGGCTGACACGGCTGTACAATGACCGGTTCAATGCCATCCGCCCACGCGAATACGACGGCAGTCATATCCGATTCACCGGGATGAACCCGGAAATCCGGCTGCGCCAGCACCAGGTCAATGCGGTTGCCCGGGCGCTGTACGGCGGCAACTCCCTTTTCGCGCATTGTGTCGGCGCAGGCAAAACCTTTGCGATGACCGCCGCGGCGATGGAGAGCAAGCATCTAGGGCTGTGCAACAAGAGCATGCTGGTCGTTCCGAACCATCTGACCGAACAGTGGGCGGCGGAGTTTTTGCAGCTGTATCCGTCGGCGAATATTCTGGTGGCGACCAAAAAGGACTTTGAAACGAAAAACCGCAAAACGTTTTGCGCGCGGATCGCTACCGGCGATTATGATGCGATCATCATCGGCCATTCGCAGTTTGAAAAAATACCGATTTCCATGGAACGTCAGCGGCAGCAACTGTACGAGCAGATTTCGGAAATTACAAGCGGCATCCGGGAACTCAAGGAAGCCAGAGGCGAACGCTATGCGATCAAGCAGCTTGAAAAAACGAAAAAGACGCTGCAAATCAAGCTGGAGAAGCTGAACGACACTAGCCGCAAGGATGATGTCGTGACCTTCGAGGAATTGGGCGTAGACCGGCTATTCGTGGACGAAGCCGATTCGTACAAAAATCTGTTTCTTTATACGAAAATGCGCAATGTGGCCGGACTGTCGCAAACCGAAGCGCAGAAGTCGTCGGACATGTTTGCTAAATGCCGCTATCTGGATGAACTGACCGGAGGCCGGGGCATCATCTTTGCGACGGGTACGCCAATCTCCAATTCGATTACCGAGATGTACACGATGCAGCGCTATTTGCAATACGAGCGGCTCAAGCGGCAAGGCTTGCAGCATTTCGATGCGTGGGCTTCGACGTTTGGCGAAACCGTCACCGCGATCGAGCTTGCGCCGGAAGGAACGGGCTATCGGGCGAAAACCCGGTTTGCCCGTTTTTACAATTTGCCGGAACTGATGAATATGTTCAAGGAAGTGGCGGATATCCAGACGGCGGACATGCTCCAGCTTCCCGTACCGAAAGCCCATTTCCACAATGTTGCAGTGCCGCCAAGCGACTTTCAGCGTGACATGGTCGCGGATCTCGCCCGCCGCGCCGAACGGGTGCGGGCGAAAGAAGTGGAGCCGCACGAGGACAACATGCTGACGATCACCAATGACGGACGCAAACTGGCGCTCGATCAGCGGCTGGCTAATCCCCTGCTTCCCGACGACGAAGGCAGCAAAGTCAGTGCCTGCGCGGACAATATCTACCGGTATTGGGAAGAACATCAGGAGCAGCGGTTGACCCAGTTGGTGTTTTGTGATTTGTCCATTCCGAAACAGGATGGCGCCTTCAATGTGTACGACGAGCTGCGGCGCAAGCTGATGGAGAAAGGCGTTCCCGCCGAGGAAATCGCCTATATTCACGACGCCAATACCGAGGTCAAGAAAAAGGAACTGTTCGCCAAAGTACGCAGCGGACAGGTTCGGATACTGCTCGGATCGACGTTCAAGATGGGCGCAGGCACCAACGTGCAAACGAAGCTGATTGCCCTTCACGACCTTGACTGCCCTTGGCGTCCGCGGGATCTGGAGCAGCGCAGCGGGCGCATTATCCGGCAAGGCAATCAGAACAGCGAGGTGCATATTTTTCGCTATGTGACGGAGAACACGTTCGACGCGTATTTGTACCAGACACTCGAAAACAAGCAGCGCTTCATTTCGCAGATCATGACCAGCAAATCGCCTGTCCGTTCCGCCGAGGATATTGACGAGACGGCTCTCTCCTATGCCGAGGTGAAGGCGCTGGCGACCGGCAACCCGTACATCAAAGAGAAAATGGACCTGGACATTCAGGTATCCAAATTGAAGCTGCTCAAAGCCAACCACTTGAGCCAGCGCTATGCGCTGGAGGACCGGCTGCTCAAGCTGCTGCCGCAGCAAATCAAGTCCACGGAGGAACGAATTGCCGGCTATGAACAGGACGTTGCTTTGTATACACGTTCTCTGGCATCCGAGGCGGATGGGGCAGATAAATTCCCCGGCATGACGGTCAAGGATTACACCTATTCGGAGAGGGCGGCGGCGGGCGCGGCTTTGCTCGACGCATGCAAAGGCATGACATCGCCCGATCCGCAGGAATTCGGCAGCTACCGGGGATTTTCCTTGTGGCTGTCCTTTGACAGCTTCCATAAGGAGTACAAGGTCACGCTTCGCGGCGCGCTCGGTCATACGGTGACGCTCGGAGCGGATGCAGGCGGCAACATAAGCCGCATCAACAATGCCTTGTCCGACTTGCCTGCGAAGCTGGAACATGCCCGCGAGCAGCTTGCCACCTTGCGGCAGCAAATGGAAACGGCGAAGGAACAAATCGCGGCTCCTTTCGAGAAGGAGCAGGAACTGCAAACGAAAGCGGCGCGTCTTGCGGAATTGAATGTGCTGCTCAACATGGACAAACGGGAAAACGAAGCTGTGGACAGCGTGCCGGACGAAGAACTGGAAGCGCCCGAACGGCGGGTGGTGGGTCGTGAACGATAACGGTCTGACACCGTCGTTCCTCCCCCTGAAAGGGAACTTCATGCTGACCATTACGGAAAAGAACATGGTATCGGTGCGAGCATTTCACAGGTCGAAGATAGCTCACTTGTTAAAGTTATCAATCACATGATGAATTGGACTCCGGTTTTGGGGTCCTTTTCTCATTTCCGGAGGAATGAACATGTTGTATGCCATCCCAAGCGGCGGATGCTTTTGTCCGATTTTGCCGCCTTTTGGTTACGGAACCGGCTTGATCGAGGAGGGAGAAACCGTGCCATCGTTGGAGTTGATATCCAAAGAGAAAAACGGATTTGGCGACACGTATTATTACATCCGCGACTCAAACGGGGTGACCAGTCAAGTTCATGAAGGCGATTTAGACGCATTCATGAAAAAGAAAGGCGTTACGAAGTTGAAGGAAGGCAGAGCTTATACGTACCCCAAAAAGAGGGGTAAGGCACGATGAACAATATACCCATCGGACGCTGCCTGGATTTCCAAAAGGAGCCGCGGCAATGAGCTATGTAAACAAGGAACAGATCGAACGTGCCAAAAGACTGGACCTGCTCACATATTTGCATATGCACGAGCCGGCAGAACTGGTTCGATGCTCTCGCAATGTCTACACCACCCGGTCACACGACAGCTTGAAAATTTCCAACGGCAAATGGTACTGGTGGTCAAGGGGGATCGGCGGACGCTCGGCGCTGGACTATTTGATCAAAGTGCGGGGCATGTCTTTTCCCGATGCGGTGCTGCAAATTGAAGGCGTTCATCCAGGCAGCGCACCTGCATTTTCGCAATCTTTGCAACAACGCTCATCTCCAGCGCGGTTTGAGCTTCCCGAACCGAATCATACATCGCATCGCGTCATGGCCTATCTCAGCAAACGTGGTATCCATCGCACGTTGATCGACTACTGTCTCGAAACGGGGCGTTTGTATGAAAGCCGCCGCTATCACAACGCGGTATTCGTCGGTTTCGATCAGCAAGGAACGCCGCGCTATGCGGCGATACGCGGTACGACAAGCACTCGTTATATGGGGGAAGCCGCTGGAAGCGACAAGCGGTATTCATTTTCCATTCCGGCCTCGGAAAACAGTACGGAACTGCATCTGTTTGAGAGCGCCATTGATCTCTTATCCTACTGTACGCTGAAACATCTCGCCGGCCGGGATTGGCGGCAGGCGCATAAGCTGTCGCTGGCCGGAATATACAGGCCCAGGACAAATGGGGAGGACTCTACTCCCCCGTCTGCCCTAACGCATTACTTGCAGTGCTTTCCCCAAGTAAATCGACTTGTTCTGCACCTGGATAATGATGAGCCGGGGCGATTGGCGGCAGCCACGATACAGAGGCTCCTCTCCCCCGCCCTTCTCATATCCGATGAGCCGCCTAAGTTCGGAAAGGATGTAAACAACGAATTGATGGAATTCCGAAGAAGACGCGGTGAACCATCCCGATAGCGGTAGACGCTGAACGGTTGGTGTCTTTTTTTATGGGTTACGGAAAATTTTCGCAGCATGTGGATAAGATGTGAATAGATTGAGGATAAGCGCAACTGCATTGATTGTATAGCATGTAATAGGTATAATAAAATCAATATACAGCTATCAAGGAGTGACCAAGATGATTATCAAGCCTTCCGCCAGTATCCGGCAAAACTATAATGAAATCGCCGATCTATGCAAATCGTCCGGGGAACCGGTGTATCTGACCAAGAACGGTGAAGGCGATCTCGTCGTGATGGACATTGAGACGTTTTCCCGTCGCGAGAAGATGTTAAAGCTGCGCGAAGAACTGCTCGCTGTGCAAGAGGATCGTTTGGCGGGCCGTGTTGGTGTGACGCCGGATGAACTGGACGCTTACCTGGAGGGCATTATAGACGAGGTTCAGCATGGAAAAGATGCCCCGTTATAAGATCATCGTTTCCGATCGCGCCCGCCAAATGCTGGCGGTTCATGTGCGATTCCTTGCGGAAAAAAATCCGGATGCGGCGCGAAAAACGAAAAACGAATTGCTGCAAGCGATACGTTCCTTGGCGAAAATGCCGGAACGCTATCCTTTTCTGGAAGCTGAATTTATTCCGTCAAACAAGTATCACAAGATGTTCGTGGAAAAATGGTATCTGGTGTTGTATCAGATTCAGGATGAAATCGTGTATGTCGATTTCATTGTAGACTGCCGCCAGGATTACCGCTGGTTGGTGCGATAACAAAAAAGTTCTGAGGAAGACGCTGAGCGAATCGGCGTCTTTTTGTGTTTTTGGGGTCCTCTCTTTTTCCCGGCAGGTGCTTGAAGGCGACGCGAGACGGATGTCTCGTGTTGCAGCAAGCACTGAATTTGGATATCCAAATTCGCTTGTTAGTGGCACAGCCCCTAAGACCCCGTTCGCACGATGCAATTGTTTGATGCTCGATTTGATCCGCGGCGATGAGATTTTCTGTCGGAAGCTCATGTTCGGAAAGGGGTGATGCAAATGAGGAAACGACCAATCTCTTTTCTGGTTCGCTTAAATGAAAGCGAGCATGCTCGCCTTATGACAGAAGTGAAAAAAACGGGACTTTCTCGGGAAGCGTACATTCGGGCATTGATCAATGGGTATATTCCCAAACCGCTACCGCCCCTGGATTATTACGCGATGATGCGTGAACTGAACGCTATTGGGAATAACCTGAATCAACTCACTGTGAAGGCCCATACGACTGGACATCTGGAACGGGCTGCATTTCAGGTGGAAGCCGACCGCTTACGTCACGCAGTCCAGCAGATTCAACAGGCTGTAACCGAACCGGAACGAAGACCACCAGTGCATCCAAATGTGCATCCGCCGTAAGGGGGGGGGATTTCACGTGGCAACGACCGCAATCTGGGGGGTGACCGACAGGCTTAAGCGGGTGCTGGATTACGCCGCAAATCCTGACAAGACAGCAGAACGTAGCGAAGGTGGTTTGGAGCAGGTACTCGCTTATACACAGGCGGATGCCAAAACGGAGAAGCAACTATATGTCAGCGGTGTCAACTGCGATCCGTTAACGGCTTATGAGCAGATGCAGCGGACGAAGCGGCGGTTTTTTAAGACGGACGGCATTTTGGCCTTTCACGCCTATCAAGCGTTTGCGCCGGGGGAGACAACGCCGCAAATCGCTCATACCATCGGTGTTAAGTTAGCGCAGGAGTTGTGGGGGGAGCGCTTTGAAGTCGTCGTATCGACCCATTTGGATAAACAGCATGTGCACAATCACTTTGTGTTAAACTCGGTCTCCTTTGTGGATGGGAAACGGTATTACGACAACAAAGCTTCCTATGCTCTGCTGAGGCAGACATCCGACCGGCTTTGCCAGGAACATGCGCTATCGGTGATTGAGCATCCCGAACCGAGCAAAGCCAAGCATTATGGAGAATGGAAAGCGGAACGTGAGCGAAAGCCAACATGGAGAGGGCTAATCCGGCAGGACATCGATCAGGCTATTGCATCTTCCATGACGATGACACAGTTTTTTGCCCATTTACAAAAGCAAGGTTATGAGCTAAAAACGGCGGTTAAACATATGGCGATACGGCCGCCTGGAAAGACACGCTTTGTCCGTTTGCGCAGTCTAGGCGATGGCTATACCGAGGAAGCGATCAAGCAGCGAATATTGCGAAACCGAATACCTGAACGGGAAAGGCCATCCCATGTCCGCAGACGACGTGCCATGTGTAAGAGCCATGTTCGGTCTGGTCGCAAATTGCGCGGCTTGCAAGCTTTATATATCCGCTACTTGTTTGAAATGGGTGTGCTTCCTAGAAAACGAAAGCCTGTCAAAAAGCCATCCTTTAGACTTCGGGAGGATTTGAGACACTTGTCGGTATTGATGGAGCAAACCAAGCTGCTATGCAAGTATCGCCTCACCCATCAAGAGGAGCTTCTCGCTTTCCGTGACAGGTTGGAGGAACAGATCCAATCCCTGCACCTGAAGCGCAAGTCGTTGTACAACCGAATTCGCCGCTGCAAGGATGCTGGCCAGCGAGAACAATACAAAACGCAAATTGCTGTTTGTTCTAAACGGCTTGCCTCGCTTCGAAAGGAGGTGAAGCTGGTTCAAGGCATTTTGGAGCGATCAGGAGAATTACGAGAGACGTTAAACAGAAGTGGCGCACAGGATCGAAAGGAGGAAATTTTCGATGAGTACCGAAACGGAAGCCGCCAATCAGGTTGTCAACATGAGCTTGAAAAGCATCGAAGTCATGGCCAAGATTTCCGGCGAAGGCGCTAAGCATTTGGCGGTATATTTGTTTGCGGCCTTGCAAGGACAAAAACGAACAAAGGGCAGCATCCGGTTGGAGAGTTTGCTGCGCAGTGGGAAAGAATTAAAGGTATTTGCGGTCAAGAACGAAGACCTGGCAACCTTCTGCAAGGAAGCCAAGCGGTATGGCGTGTTGTACTGTGCTTTGCGCGACAAAAAGAACGTGGACGGGATGTGCGATGTGATGGTCCGGGCGGAGGATGCGTCCAAAATCAATCGGATCGTGGAGCGTTTCCACTTGGCCACTGTGGATACCGCCAAAATTAAGAGTGAAATTGAAAAATCCAATGGAATGTCCGAAGCTCCTGCTGTGGAACAAGGACATGAACCAGGTCACGAGCAAGTTCAGGAACAAGAGCTGTCGAAGGAAATCGCAGAAGAAAGGAATACGGACGACTTGTTGGATGAATTGATGGGAAAGTCCGAACTGCCGGAGCCGACTCCATCGGAGGACGACCATTCAACAGCGGAGAAGGAACCGGCGGAAACGTCCCATCCGTCCGAGAATACCTTCGAGCGCAACGAGGTTACCGCAAGGGATACTGATCCACCTTCTCGTCAAGAGCCGGAGCGAGTGTCCGTCCGTCAATTATTGCGGGAAATACGCGAAGAGAACCGGCAGCAAAGGATATGGGAGAAAGACAGACAGCCGCGGGAACAAGCGGAACCGTTGCCGTCTCGAAAGGAGCGGATAGCCGCCGATAAACAACAAGCCAACAAAGCAAAAGGACGAAAGCGAGGGAAAGCCAAATGAGCGAACTGGATGATTTATTCCGACAGGATGCTGCGGCTTCCTCTTCTTTCCGTACAACCGAACCATCCTTCGATAAAGAAGCATGGGTGCAAAAGAAACAGGAGCTGCGGCAATGGACATATGATACGATTGATGCCACCACCTTGTCGGTGATGCAGAACGGTGAGGCGTTCCAGCAATATTTGGATGTCCAGAGCCGCTTTGACCGCTATAGCGTGGCCAATGCGTTGCTGATTCTGGCGCAGCGGCCAAACGCGACTCGCATTGCCGATTTTGACACATGGAAGGAACAAGGGGTATTCATTCGTCGAAAGGAAACAGGGTTTTACATTCTGGAACCGGACGAAACCTATCAAAAGCAGGATGGCAGCACCGGTATCAGCTACAATCCGAAAAAGATGTTTGATATTGCGCAAACGACCGCCGCGTTGAAACGGGAAGAACCGGCATTCCCGGATGATCGCGCCCGTATTAAAGCGTTAATTGACCTCGCCCCTGTTCCGATTGGCATTGGTGATGCGTTGCCATCGGTAAAGCACGCGTTCTATCAGCCAGATACAAAAAACATTACCATTCGTCGCGGGCTTGAGGCCGGCGATATTTTTCGAGCGCTTGCCCAAGAACTGACACATGCTGAACTGGATCGTGGCGATGGACGGTACAACCGCTCAGATAACGAGTTTGTTGCCTACTCCGCTTCTTATATGTTGTGCAGGCAATTTGGTGTTGCAACCGACACCTTCCGCTTTGATCGAGCGCCGGAGAAGTGGAACGGGTTGGAACCGCAGCAAGTTCGTGCCGAGTTGACGCTCATGAAGGAAGCTTTTCAACAAACATCCCAGAGAATGAACCGGAACCTGTCACAACAGCGCCAGCCTAAACGATACGATCCGGTTCGCTAAGTTTTGTCTGGAGGGAGTGCTATGAAAAAACAGGAACGAATCTTGTCTTTGAATCATTATGAGCACGGGATAGTCGTCCATGCGCTGAATGCGTTACGAAATGACTTAATCGGTGAGAAACGACCGACGGATGCCGTGGATGATTTATTGTTAAAAATGATTGATGCCCCACTTCTAAATAAAAAGCGCTGGAGGCATTATGAAACGCGATGAAGCCGCAAGGAGTAATTTGATACTCTTTGCGGCTTTTTTTATTCCCGTCATCTGGTTGGCACTGTTGGTTGCTCCCGCATGGTCAGAAGGATTGCCGAGTATGTTGGTCCATCTCAGCACGGCGATGCGCCAGCCGCTTAACATAGAGTGGGTGGACGATACGCCCCGCTGCTTGTTGATTTTTGCGCTGATCTATGGGCTTTGCGCTGGGGTTTATTTGGCGACACCACGGAATTATCGTCGGCGGGAAGAGCACGGCAGCGCCCGCTGGGGCCGAGCGAAAACCGTCAATGCCAAGTATCGAGACAGACGGACGGAACAAAACAAAATTTTGACGCAGCGGGTCAAAATCGGTCTGGATGGCCGCAAGCATCGCCGGAACCTGAACGTGTTGGTTGTCGGCGGCTCCGGCGCGGGCAAAACACGGTTCTATGCTAAGCCGAATGTGATGCAAGCCTCGACCTCTTATGTCGTTCTGGACCCAAAGGGGGAAATATTGCGGGACACCGGTCATCTGCTTAAAGCCAAAGGCTATGACATCAAAGTGCTGGACCTGATTCACCCGCATCGTTCGCATGGCTATAACCCGTTTGTCTATTTGCAGGACGACAAGGATGTCTTGAAATTGGTGACCAACCTGATTCGCAATACGACACCCAAAAACAGCAACACGAACGATCCCTTCTGGGAGCGTTCGGAAACAGCGCTGCTGGAGGCGCTTATGTTGTACTTGCTTTATGAAGCGCCGCCGGAGGAACAAAACTTTCCGATGATTATGGAAATGATCGCCGCGGCGGAAGTGCGGGAGGAAGATGAGACCTATCAGAGTCCGCTGGACGAGTTGTTCGAGCGGTTGGAGATGCGCGACCCGGAGCATTTGGCGGTCAAACAGTACAACATTTTCAAATTGGCTGCCGGAAAAACGGCCAAATCCATTTTGATCGGGCTTGGCGTACGGCTGGAGAAGTTTAATCTGACCAGCATCGCGGGCATGAGTACGGTGGATGAATTGGACTTGCCCCGCATGGGTACGAAAAAAACTGCCTTGTTTGCCGTCATCCCCGACAACGACAGCAGCTTTAACTTCATCGTCGGCATGCTGTACACGCAGCTTTTTCAATCGCTCATGTATGAAGCGGATTACCGGCATGGTGGGAGGCTGCCTACGCATGTTCATTTTGTAATGGACGAGTTTGCCAATGTGGCGTTGCCAGATGAATTTGACAAGCTGCTGTCGACCATGCGGAGTCGGGAAATTTCGGTGTCGATTATCCTTCAAAACCTGGCGCAACTTAAAGCGTTGTACAAGGATGCCTGGGAGTCGATTGTCGGCAACTGCGATGTGTTTTTGTACTTGGGAGGCAATGAACAATCCACACACAAATATGTGTCGGAACTGCTCGGCAAGGAAACGATTGACACCAACACCTATGGTGAGAGCAAGGGGCGCAGCGGTAACTATTCGATCAATTACCAGCATTCGGGAAGAGAATTGTTGACCCCGGACGAAGTGCGGATGTTGGATAACCGCTATGCCCTGCTCTTTATTCGTGGAGAACGACCGATACAGGATGACAAGTATGATTTGCTGCGGCATCCGAACATCGAGCTTACAACGGATGGTCAGGCTTCGCCGTTCCAGCATGGAGGTACGGATTATGCCATCGACTGGTTATCGGTGCAGCTTCATGAAGACGGAGATTACGAGCTGTTGGCAGAGGATGAAGTGGAGTCATTATTTTTAGGAAAGGAATGATGAACGTGAAACATCGATGGAAACGATGGATGACGCTGTACATGGTTTGCGTGCTGGTGGGGAGCTTTGCTACACCTGCATACGCGAATGATCCGATGACTACCGTGAATAATTTGTCTGATTTTATTTTTGGCCTGATCCGGGCTGTGGGCATGATTATTTTGGGTTTTGGCATTGTGCAGATTGGTTTGTCTTTCAAGTCTCACGACCCTACCCAAAGAGCTAACGGGTTCTTAACACTCGCCGGTGGCGTGGTCATTACCTTTACGAAGGAAATTCTCAACCTGATTGCCGGATAAGTACGGGTATTCGCATTCGGGGAATAAGCCAGCGGTTTGTTCCCCGAATCTGGGGGGAGGGTGAATGTGTCTAAGAACAGTTGGATCATCGACAATCTCGAAAATGCATTAGAGACCTGGAATGATAAAATGTCGGAGATTTGGGAGTTGGTCACCGAGTCGCCGGCGGATTTTAAAGGCGGTGGTATATGGCGCGTCATCTTAGATATTCACGGTGCGTTGCAAGCTACGGGATTGGCCTTGCTGGTATTGTTTTTTGTGATTGGCGTGATGAAAACGACCGGTAACTTTGCGGAAATGAAACGACCGGAGGTTGCCGTGAAGTTATTTGTTCGATTTATTTTGGCCAAGGCGGCGGTCACGTATGGTCTGGAATTGATGATGGCGCTATTTTCGATTGTACAGGGCATCATTGCCGCCATGATTGGCCGGTCGGGATTTGGTTCATCGGACATGATGACACTGCCGGATACGATTGTCCAAGCGATTCAAGATGTGGGCTTCTGGCAAAGCATTCCGCTGTGGGTGGTAACGCTGCTAGGCAGCCTGTTCATCACCGTTTTATCGTTTATTATGATTCTCTCTGTTTACGGCCGTTTTTTTCGTCTCTATATTTACACAGCCATTGCTCCTGTCCCCCTCTCATCGTTTGCTGGGGAGCCGACCCAATCCATCGGCAGGTCCTTTTTAAAGGGATATGCCGCCGTTTGTTTAGAAGGGGCGATCATTGTGCTGGCTTGCATTGTTTTTTCGGCATTTGCTACCGCGCCATCGGTCGTGAACGAAGGCGCACAGGCGGTGACCATGGTCTGGACGTACATTGGCGAACTGATTTTCAACATGCTGGTTCTCGTCGGCATGGTGAAAATGGCGGATCGGATCGTGCGGGAGATGATGGGGCTGTAATCGAAGGCATGCTGACGGGAGGGAAGGCAGTTCGGGGAGTATTACCGGATGGCTGCCAAAAAGAGCCTCAAAAGCGCCAGGGCATCGTTTCGTTGCTTTTCAGTACATTGGTTTAGTGCAGCTAAAATCAGTTCGGTATCATTGCTTTTGCTATTTGTCTCTTGCTCCAGCAACAACTCATTTGGGGATAGTTTCAGCAGGGTACAAATACGAAGCATGGTTTCAATGGACATGCCGGCTTGTCCGCGTTCAATATCGGCACAGAATCTGGGGACTCTCCCAATATACTCGGCCATTTGTTCTCGCGAGATATCCAAAGCTTCTCGCTGTTTCCGAATGCGCTGACCTACCTTCTTTCTATCGTACACACTCATCATTGGTCACCCCTTTACAATCAGGTTCAGTTTATAACTCCTATTATGGAGGAGCACATAATTGACTGAAATGAGTTTAAAAAGTACTATCAGGGTAGTTTTTCCGATGACAACATGCTAATGCTTCATGATAGAGTTGCACACAGAATGAGGAAGAGGAGTGCAAATGAGTGGATGATCTAGTAAGAAAACTGGAGAAAGAGAGGCAAAAATTAAACGAGCTTGGCGAAAAGTCGTTGATGCAATCGATTCCTTTATCCGACAATCAAGAGGTTCAGGAACAGAGTAGGAGGGTAGACGAGTTGATGGTGCAATATCAACGAATGAAGGCCAAGGATAGGCAACCGATACGGTAAAAGAGGGATGAAAGGGGCAAGGTCATGGGATTTCCAACGTGGTTCCGAGGAGCCATTCAAAGGCGATTGGATGAGGTTTCGGCACAAATCGAACATCATCCAGAGCTGAAAAAAATTAGGGATGAAGAAGATGAGGCGTTTCACACTATATTTTCGGGGCTGATCATGGCTCAAACACCTGAGTTTGAAGACTGGGAGGACAAGTATATTCTCAAGCAAGCCATGATGAATGAACGGCTGTACATGCAGGGATTGACAGATGGCATACAACTTGCCACTGCTTTACTGAATCATTCCGCTTTGCCGCCACATGAAACGCCGGTTACATTCAGTCACGAAAAGGGCCAAGCGAAGGCGAAGCCGTAAGAACAGGAAGCAATTGGGAGGGATGACATGTGGAAGTGAAAATCAACCGGGAGATCCGGGAATATACGGAAAGCATCTTTTTTGGACTGTCCTTGCGACAGTTCTTTTTTTCTGTTTTGGCCGTAGGTGTGGCGATAGCGCTGTACTTTATGATGCGCAGTCGTTTCGGCATTGAGACACTCAGTTGGGTATGCGTCTTAGGTGCGGCCCCCTTCGCAGCCCTGGGCTTTATCCGGTACCACGGTATGAATGCCGAGCAATTGCTATGGGCGTATATCAAATCGGAATTTTTAATGCCGCGGCGCTTAGTCTTCCACTCGACGAACACGTATGCGGCGGCGTTAAGCAAGACCATAGAGCAGTATGAAAAAGGAATGAAGCGCCATGATTAAGACGTTAAGTCGTATCATCAAGCAGGATAAGGAACGATTTGTTATACCGAAAGGCGTACAACAAGTGATCCCGATTCGCTCTATTTGGGCGGACGGGATTTTTTTAGTTGGCAACAAGTTTTCCAAGACGTATCGCTTCGAGGACATCAATTATTCCGTCGCCTCCCGCGAAGATAAGGAAGCGATGTTCCTGTCGTATTCCGAATTGCTCAATTCCTTTGATAGCGGGGCGACAACGAAAATCACCATCCATAACCGGAGGCTGAATCGAGCGGATTTTGAAAGTTCGGTCTTCATTCCGCTTCAGCAAGATGAGCTGGACGAATATCGACAAGAGTATAATCAGATGCTGCTGGAAAAATCCGTTGGGGCCAACGGTACGATTCAAGAGAAGTATATAACGATATCCATTGCCAAACCCAATATCGAAGAAGCCCGGCATTATTTTTCTCGAGTTGGGACCGATCTGATCGCCCATTTTTCTCGTCTCGGCTCCAAATGTACGGAACTGAACGCCACTGAGCGGCTGCGTATTTTTCACCATTTCTTCCGCCAGGGAGAGGAAACGGACTTTCGTTTCGACTTGTCGGAAACGATGCGCAAAGGACATGATTTCAAAGATTATATTTGTCCGGATACGTTTGAGTTTGAAAAGGATCATTTTCGGATGGGGAAGCTTTATGGTCGGGTCATCTTCCTGCGTGAGTATGCCAGCTATATCAAGGACAGTATGGTATCCGAGCTTTGCGACCTGCACCGCAACCTATTTCTGTCCCTTGACATCATTCCGATACCAACGGATGAGGCGGTTCGCGAAATCGAAAACCGTTTGTTGGGCGTAGAGACGAATATTACGAACTGGCAGCGGCGGCAAAACAATAACAACAACTTCTCCGCCGTTATCCCGTATGACATGGAGCAGCAGCGAAAAGAGAGCAAGGAATTTCTGGATGACCTGACGACTCGCGACCAACGCATGATGTTTGGCTTATTGACGATGGTGCATGTGGCTGAAAGCAAGGAGCAACTCGACAACGATACCGAAGCGATATTGACGACGGCCCGCAAACATCTGTGTCAATTCTCGCCTCTTATGTACCAGCAGATGGACGGTCTAAATACCGTGTTGCCTTATGGTTTACGGAAAGTACATGCTTTGAGAACGTTGACGACAGAAAGCACAGCGGTGTTTATCCCGTTTCGGGCGCAGGAAATCATGCATGAAGGCGGTATTTACTACGGACAAAACGTCATCAGTAAAAATATGCTCATTGCCAATCGCAAGCAGTTGCTCAATGGAAACAGCTTTATTTTGGGGGTATCGGGCTCCGGAAAAAGCTTTACGGCAAAAAGAGAAATCGTCAATCAAATACTGGCCAGCGGCGATGACATTATTCTGATTGACCCGGAACGTGAATATTCCGCCCTAGTAGAAGCGCTAGGCGGAGAGACCATTCATATCTCGGCCACGTCACCTAATCATATCAATGCGATGGATATAAACCGGCAATACGGTGACGGAGCAAATCCGATCATTTTAAAATCCGAATTTGTTCTTTCGTTATGCGAGCAACTGATCGGCGGTTATCAGTTGGGAGCGAAGGAAAAGTCGATTATTGACCGTTGCACGGCCAGTGTGTATCGAAAATATCTGCAAAGCAATTACAAAGGGCAACCGCCTACCTTACAGGATTTTCGAGCGGAACTGCTCAAGCAATCCGAGCCGGAGGCGCAGGACATCGCGCTGGCGATTGAACTGTTTACCGCTGGCAGCTTGAATACGTTCGCCCAGCCGACTAACGTCAACGTTCATAACCGGCTGATCTGCTATGATATTTTGGATTTGGGCAAGCAACTGTTGCCGATTGGCATGCTGGTTGTATTGGACAGCATTCTGAATCGAATTACACAAAATCGCGCCAAGGGGAAAAACACGTTTATCTTCATCGATGAAATTTATCTGCTTTTCCAACACGAGTACAGCGCCAACTTTTTGTTCACGTTATGGAAACGTGTCCGAAAGTATGGCGCTTTTTGTACGGGGATTACGCAAAACGTGGATGATTTGTTGCAAAGTCATACGGCCCGAACGATGCTGGCCAATAGCGAATTTATCGTGATGCTGAATCAGGCCAGTACGGATCGCAAGGAGTTGGCGGAACTGCTTAATATTTCGGATCTCCAGCTTTCTTATATTACAAACGTCGATGCCGGGAATGGGCTGTTAAAGGTCGGCAGTTCTCTCGTGCCATTTACAGATAGCTTTCCACGGCATACAAAACTTTACCGTTTGATGACCACGAAGCCGGGAGAATCGCTGTAAACCCTTGGCAAGCGGCTGATGAGATGCTTCATCAGCTGCTTGCCAAGGTATGTAGATTCGACTGGTCACAGCCGTCTGAGACAAGTGGTACTTGCTGGCTAATTGAGTGATGGTTAATTGGAGATGGAAGTCATTCCGGCGTGCAGAAAAAGAATTGACCAGGGCTTAATATGAAGAGTAAAGGTATATTTTACTATTCTATCGCTAGCGCACGACTACAAGACTATTTAAATTACTCTAGTCCTACGACTGTCGGGTTAGTCTGTTTCCCATTGAGAGGAGTTGTTTCATTATCGGTCTTTCAAAATACGGATGGTAGCACCTAATCTGCATACATAACTGAACAACAGGGCTTGCTTCTCATCATGGTGTTGCCATGAGAGCGGGAGTTGATATTGTTGGTTAATATCAAGTCGCGTGCAGCTCGTGCTGCCAGAGAACAGGCCCTAACTAAATTCGCTATCAGGCTCATTGAAGATGTGCCGCTGACAGGATTGCCATGCTTGCGGAATGGTGTTGCACGTTCAGTGGATCAATATTCGAACCCTTTGTGTGTACTTTCGAAGGGTCTTTTTTGTTTTCCTTTATTACGCATTAAGTTTAAAGGCGACACAGGCTGCCGTTCGCCTCCTCCTTGTTTTGGCTTGCTTGGCAATCAAAACAAGGGAGAGGGATGAGAGTGAAAAAAATCAATCTTCGCGATATGTATCCTTTCTATCAAACGGATGTCTGGATCAAGGTGGATGAGGAGATCGTACAGGAGATGCGACGTTTCGAGTTGCTTGAAAGCGCTTATAAATTGCGCGCTCATCGTCATCGGGCATATTACTCTCTGGATCGAAACGATGGCATCGAAAACGATATTCTGTTTCCTTCTCGTTCTACTGAAACAGAGTATGAAGAAATGGCCTTTCGAAGAGAGCTTTACGCAGCGATGTGTCGATTACCGAAAAAGTCGTTTCGACGTATTTACTCACATTATTTTTTAGGGATGAGTAAGGTCGCTATCGCTCGTGTAGAGCAGGTGGATGAAAAGGCTGTACGCAAGTCCATCGAAAGCGGGCTGAAGAAGTTGAAGCAAATTCTCGGGAATAAGTGATTTTGAATCATAGGGTCCGATTTTATTCCCAAAATGAAAGGGCTATTAGAGGGTGATGTTCAAGGCGACGATTGGCGGTTATATGACTAATCGTCGCCTACTATGAAAGGAGTGCCAAAGTTATGTTTCCCGGTATGTTTCGTGATGTAGAACACGAAAAGTTTTACAGCGATATGCTGAGCCGTTTTTATCGCCAAGATGTCTATCATCGTGCGTTGTTTTACACGTTAGGCTTGACGCGAGAAACGAGGACGCATGTTCAGGACTTGTTTGACTTTTCAAACGACAGCATCCGACCGAAAGGTTTAAAGGCTTCCTAGCAAACAGGTACTTCCCTTCGAGCAAGCCGCTTGGCCTTTAATCTGTGGAACGGATGGGCAGAAGAACAGCAGGAACGGGATTCCACGCCGCACGAGTTGTTTGATTGTCGTTATGCGCCTTATTTCTTTGAGGCGATTCGCTTGCGTTATCCGGAATATTGCAGGAGCCATGACCGGGTTCCCCAACGTATGAACGGTCCAACCCGTTAATGGATATGCCAGGAGGGCAACTTTGATGAAGGATATAAAGACAAGGACACGGGTGAAGAACATTAAGAAGCTGGATCGCTTCTCCAACTTGATGGCAAAAGCAAAGTCTGTCGATGTACGTTCCAAACATAAGTCATCTAATCGCCATGATTCGGAATCTACAGGTTCCTCTGTGGTGTACGCGCAAAATCAATCCGTGAGGGCGGCAAAAACCACGCTGCGCAAGGGGATGCGCATCATTCCAGGTGTGAGCAAAGGAGCAATTCGTCTTCTTCGGAAAAAACGGGAGCGCTTGATAGGGACGGCGAAGGAGAAAGAAACCATGCCTCAGCAATCGGGGGAAACGGCGAGCGGTCGGCGTTCACGTAAGCGAAGCGGCATTCAAGTGAGCAAACGTTCGGTTGTTTCTGATAAACAACAAGCGCTGTCCGCCCATTCAACAGGTGCCATACAAGGAAGAGATAATCGTCAGGCTGTACATTCATTTTCCCAAACCAAGCGTCCATTGCGTTTGCGGAAGCCTGTTGGCGGGAAATATCCTTTGTTTTCCGAAACAGTGATAGGGAAGCAACGCTATATTCATCGAATGGTGCGGGCCAGGATTGTCAGTCGGAAACAAGCTCAACAACCCCAAGCTCAAGCTAAAAGTGAAACCCAGTCAAACCCGATGTCAAAACCTGTCGAGAAGCGTGTCACGACCACGAACACCCTATTCAAGACTACCGTGCGTTCTCGTGACAAACGTTCGAGTCTACAACCCGGCGAAATGACAATCGGGAGGAAACGAAATCCCGCCCCCGTTCGTTCTTCCGCTCATAAGCTGGTGAAGCCGCATGCAGGTGTATCCGGGCGTGTCAAAACGGGCGGCAAAGTCATCAAGGTGCTTTCCCATTCAGTAAAACCGATTCATCAGTCTAGCCAAGAAAAAGGACAGGTCCATAATCCAACAGATAGGATGAAACATAAAGCCAGGGAAGCGCAAAAAGCAGCCTTTCGATTGATGACCATGCACCGTTCAAAGCAGCGGCTGCAAGCTGTTGCCAGATGGAACATTCGCATGATTCGTGTAGCGGAGAAAATGACTGCGGTACTCGCCAAAGGCATGATCGCTCTTTTAGGTGTTAGCGGTACGGTGATCATCTTGCTATGCATCATGATGGCTGTTGCTGCGGTTGTATCATCTCCTTTTGGCATCTTTGTCTCCAGTGATAATACGGATAGCGATGTATTGCCGCTTTCTGACATCGTACAAGACATCGACAACGAATTTGCTGTCCGACTGGAGGACATACGTCGGGATGCAGGCTCAGTGGATCGTGTAGAAATCCATTATCTCGGAAGCGCTGATAATACTCGCATCGATAACTGGATGGACGTCATCGCGGTCTTTGCGGTTCGTACCGTAATGGACAGCGAAAACGGCATGGACGTAGCCACACTGGACGCCACTCGGGTGGATGTGATTCGCTCCGTCTTTTGGGACATGAATCAACTGGACTCTTACGTGGAAACGATTGAACACAGGGAAACGATTACGGTGGAACATGAAGATGGGAGCACGAGTAAGGAAACGATAACCTGGTATGAATCGGTATTGCACATTACAGTTGCCAGTCATACTGCTGGGCAGCAGGCCGACATCTACGACTTTACAATCGAACAAAGAGAGATCATGCATGAAATGTTGTCGGCGGAGTTCCGCCCGCTCATGTTCGCGCTTCTCGGTAAAGATATGGATGTTGGGTTAACGACTGAGCAGCTTGAAATCGTTTATCACGATCTGCCGAAAGGGGAATGGGGCGGTGAAGCTGTCCGCTTGGCATTGACTCGCTTGGGCGATCCATACAGTCAAGTTTTGGCCGGGCAAGACCGCTATACAGATTGCAGTTATCTTGTTCAATGGGTGTACCGGCAGTTGAGCATTCAGTTGCCGCGGACGGCGGCTGAACAAGCCAGACATTGTGTCGATAACGGGTGGACAATCCGTTTTGAAGATTTGGCTCCGGGCGATTTGGTCTTTTGGAGCTATGCCAGCAATGGTCGGTTTATGGACATTACCCATGTTGGCATCTATGCCGGAAACGGCAAGGTCGTCGATGCTTCATCCACTCGCGGACAAGTGGTTTACCGGAATTTGTTTGACGCCGATCAACAGGTGCTGTATGGGCGGCCGTTTCAAATGAACGTACAAAATGTTTATAGCTAAAAACAAAGTAACCCCGGGGAAAACTCTCCCGAGGTTACTTTGACCGATGCTTTCGGATTATAATTTCATTATAAACGATTATTGTCTCTACCGCTACTATTGTCTATTTCTAATGGTTCAAATAAATAGTTAGTATTTTACTTGGGCCGAGGTGCTAGTTGCGGTTTCTAAAATTCTGTTCCTCTCTTTGATAGTGGCTGTTGTCACCACTCTGTAGGTGTTGCCCGAGGTAACGTAATATTCTTTTTCAAAACTAATGACAATGTTTGTTCTGTAACGGGCATCCAATCCGCAAAAAGCGACTTCATAAGAATCAGAAAAGATAGTAACATAATAATTTTGATCTCTTCTGTTACATATTCTGATTTCAATCGTCATCATATAGTAGACAACATGATATTGCTTCAGTATCTTTTTCTGATAGCTATGAAATTTAATGGGAGGGAAGGGTTATGTAACTCAACTTTCGCAGCATGAAATGGGCAAACAGGCCTTGATGTAGCTGGGTAAAGTTGCAATCCATTGCTGGAGTTGACGTTGAATCAGAGCCGAAAGCTTTTTTCCTGCTTTCGTAGTGATTTCGTTGATCAGATCGAGCAGTTGCTGCAAGGCGATGGCCCAGTCCAATGTGCCAACTTCGTCGCACAACACATAAAACAGACCGCCGAACGAGCGAGCATCCGTACTTTGCCGATGCTGCCAGGCCAGCAAAATATAGCGGGAGAATACAATCGTCGTATGGCTGATCAGTAAATCATAGGAGCGGCCTTGAAACTCCTTCTGCAAACGAAGCAGCGACTTGGTGCACTTGAAGAAGACCTCGATGCCCCAGCGGATCCCGTAAATACGGATCACGTCCTCCACGGAGAGGGAAAGATCCGTCGTCAGCACCGCGAGCCATTCGTTCTTCTTCGTGCGATGACGGACGAATACCACGTGAACCGGTATGCCGGAGGCAAGCTCGGTTCGAATCGAACGAAGGATGCCTCGTTTCTTGCTTTGCACCGGAGACGCTGCGGTGTATAGTTCTTTGAGCGACAGCTTCCGGCCTTGAACAAGGAAACGCTTATTGTCGTTCTTGACCATGCCGATCACGTCGAGCCCGCGGGAGGCGATCTCGCCAATGAGGGGCGCGTGCGTGAACCAACTGTCCATCAAGACATAGGAGGCCGTGGCTCCGGCGGCAAGCGCGCGATCCAACATCGATACAATCACCTGCGGAGCCGACAGGAGTGCTTCTTGACGTCGCTTATACCCGTTCGTCCGTTTGTCGATCTTCTCGTTCATGCCGTTAATGGCAGATTTGCCGGAACTGAGCAGCGCGAAGTCCAGCGGCAGGAAGGTATGGCCGTCGGACCATCCCATGGTGAGCATACGAAATCCCTTGTAATAAGCGCCGGTGGCATGATCTTTGAACCTGGCCAGCAACTCAACGGCTTTGCTGCGGTTGCGTTCGAACATGGAATCGTCGACGATGAAGACGGTGTCCGATCTGCCGACGTAAGCACGCTGACCTTCTGCACCGTCGCGACGCTGAGCGACGTCAGAAAACGACGCCAGGCAAAGCCTGCATGGTTGAGGAAACGATAGACGGCATCCTTGCCGGGAAAGGAGTCGCCCTTGCTGCTCTCGAGCAGTCGAAACCAATTCTTCTGGTGAAACAGAAGGACAAAGACGAGTTGGAATAGCCGAGCACAGCTAAAGCCAAATCGCTTACGGAATCCGGCTTGTTGAAGATGTTTCATCACTTTCAGTTCTTGAAAAGCAGGCTTTAATTCGTTTGGCAGTTGATTCAGATCGGGCTGATGGTCTATCATGATGGTTCTGTCTGGTAGTGATGGCTTGACACTCTCACTTTACCAAACGAAGTGGTGTTTTTCTATTTTGGCAAGCTGGCTATTCAACAGACCGTAAGACCGTTCTACAACTGGTTTTACATTGATTTTCTAGGTGCAAAAGTTGAGTTATGTAACATAAAAGAAAATCAAGGAACTCCGTTGCCTACTGTAATCGCTTACTCTTTTGTTAAAACAAAAAATGTTAGGAGCTATTCCTGTAATGAATTATATTGAACTTTGAAAAAGAAGAGTACCTCCAGTATTATGGGGTTCGGTCGAGTAAGCACAAGGGATTCGGGATTTGTATGTCGAAATCATATGCAAAGGAATCTTCGGAAAACAGCCCAAAATCCTTGCAGAAGGAGCGATGAAAATGTTCAAGACGACAGCACACCTCGACAATCAATTGATCCTGCCTGGCGATTTCTTTCTTCCCTTCGGCGGAAAACTGGATGAAGGGAATCGCTGGGTTCAGTTGGCTCAGTTGGTGTCGTGGGCGGCGGCTGAACAGAAATACGGTCGTTTCTTCAAAGACACCTTCCGCGGTCAGCAAACGATCAGCCTGCGGATGGGCTCGGCGCGCTGATCATTCAGGAGCGCATGCAGTTGACCGATAGAGAAACCCTGGCGTCGATCAGCGAGAATCCCTATATGCAATACTTCATCGGTTTGCCCGGATTTGTCATGAAGCCGCCGTTCCACCATTCCATGATGACGCATTTCCGCAAACGTCTGACGGACGTGCTGGCCGAGCTGAACGAGATCATCGCCACCGAGGGCGCGAAGGAAATGAGAGACGATGACAACGATCCAAGCAACGTGATCGGCGGCGCCACCGGAAGCGTCCGAACTTGAGACCGATGAGGCCATCGATTCCACCGCGGCGTCGGAAACGCCAGAACAACCGAATCAAGGGACACTGTTGGTGGACGCCACCTGCGCCCCGGCGGATGTGGCGTATCCGACCGATCTGAATTTGCTGAATGAAGCGCGGGATAAAAATCGTTCAGCAAACCCGAATCAGGGCCCCAAATCGCGAATGCTGTAGAACAGTTATTCGAGTACGAGAAAAGAGGCACGGTGTGGCGAGCGGAAGGCATTGCGCCGGTCGACTTTAATATGAGTCCAAAATCGCCCTAATCTGTACAACTTGCTGCCTCGCTTTTATGACACAACGAAAGACAAAATCATCGTTTAAAAAAGCGAGCTCCCTTTCTCTACATGGGGCTCGCTTTTCGAGATTCGCAGCTGAGCAAAGTTCAACGATCGTTATCCGTGAGGAACTTAATGCTGCTACTGTCGCCTGAATATTTGCATCTCCTCGCCCCATGCTTTATTATATTTTCATCGACAAATTTGCAGGTCTAAACAAGGAGGTTCATTCGTCCATGTGCCCCCGTACCAAAGAACAAAATGAGCTGATCCGCATGCAGCGCAGAGAACAGATCCTGGACGCCGCCGCGCACGCCTACTTCCGCACGGGAGGCAGCTTTGATATTCGCGACGTCGCCCGCGAGGCCAAACTCGGTTACGGCACGGTATACCATTATTACCCCAACCGACATTTATTAATCGAAGATGTGCTGGATAGCGGCTTCGAGCGATGCGAGCAAGCCCTGGCAGAATGGGCGAATATCAGAGGCGGAAGCCCGAATGATAGTCAACTGTTGACGTATTGCAAGGCGTTGCTCCGGCTGTGGCAGTCGGATGCCCGCGCATATCTCGTCTACAAAATGGCGGCGGAACATTATGCAGGCTTGCCTGAGAAGGATCGGCACCCCGTCAAGAGACGATTCATGGAACGCTTGTACGTCCCGCTTCAATCGATCGCCCGGCGCGAAGACGACAGCGTCGACCATATGCTTGTCGTGCTGGTCGGCTGCAGCGGGCTACGCTACTATACGGGCGCTTCCGAGTTGGACGTCGATCGAATCGCCCAGCTCGCAATGCAAGCTATTACGAAGGAGTCCTGATACGAACATGATTATCCTAAAAAGCAAGCATGAAATTGAGGCCATCCGCAAGGCATGCCAAGTGGTGGCCGAATGCCATCGCACGATCGCCCCGCTCATCAAACCGGGCATCACGACGAACGAGATTGATCGCATATTCGAGGACATTATTTTGAAGCATGGCGCCAAGCCATACGAGAAGGGCTACAAGGGCTATCCATATGCGACGTGCGCCTCCGTCAACGACGTGATCGCGCATGGATTTCCTAGCGATAAGCCACTTGAGGAAGGCGATATCGTGACGATCGACACGGTTGCGGAGCTCGACGGCTGGCTCGGCGATTCGGCCTGGAGCTATGCGGTCGGGAAGATCTCGCCTACGGCCGAGAAGCTGATGCGCGTCACGAAGGAATGCCTTGACCTCGGCATCGCGCAGGCGCAGCCCGGCAATCGGCTCGGTGACGTGACAAGCGCGATCCAGCGGCATGCGGAGTCGCACGGCTTCGGCGTCGTGCGCGACCTTCTCGCCCATGGCATCGGTCGTGACCTGCACGAGGAGCCGACTTATGTGCATATCGGCAATCCCGGCAAAGGCCCCCGCATCAAGGAAGGCATGGTGTTCACGATCGAGCCCATGATCACCGAAGGCACCTATTACATGACAATCGATCCGGACGGCTGGACCGCGCGGACGCTGGACCGTAAGCTTGCCGCCCAATACGAGCATACGATCGCCATCACGGCTGAAGGTCCACAAATCCTGACGGCGCAATAGAATGATTAGTAGTCGACCAACGGGATGGTCGGCTGCGGAGGCTGCCACAGCTTTGCCTGCCAATGGATGGGTCGAGGAGGAGGTCGAGTTCCATACGCTCGACTCCGCTTGCTCCATTGTGCTCGGTTATGGAAGACAAGCGAAAGCGCTCATGCCCGCCGAGATGAGGGACGCGGTCCGGGCGGAAGCGCAAACCATGTGCCCGTTATACGATGAATCGTGCACGTGATTGGAACCCCAGCTGATCTCCCGTCAAGATCCGGCTTCTCCGATCATCTGCAGTTCAATTTGCTTCATTTCATAACCTTTTTAAAGGTTTCCCTTTTTTCTTCAACAGACGAATGAAGGTGCTCCCACTTGTTATCCAAACGTTTTACCTCTTGGTCGATCTCATCCATCTGAAGGGAGGAGTCACGAAAGGCCTTTTTCGTTTGTTCAATTCGCGGTTTTTGCCGATTCAACCGCTCAAGCCACTCTTTGTAGTAAAAACGGGAAAATTCAATAAGATGATGCTCCTCAAGAGGCGCCCCCTCCCATGTACGACCAATAAAACGAATCATCTCCTGCGGCAGATAACTCGTGTGCAAGCGCGGTTCGACAGGAAGATCCAACGCTTCGGGCAGCCGGCTAATCGAGTGTGTAATGTAGACTAAAAGTACCCCGAAAGAGCAAAGTGAAATCCCCGGAAAAAACAAGCAGAAATCCCCCAATAAATCGTGGGGGAATAGACCGCAACAGAAGACTCCTGTATCCTATTCATAGAGAGAAGCGAAAGGTTATGGGGACGGGGAGATGCTCAAGATGGGACAGATCGAGACGATCAAAGATTTATCCGGGTTTTATTTTTATATTCGACTAATTAAAACTGCTTACCAGTATTCGTTCACACACTGCTCAAGAAAAAATGAGCTCTGCGAAATTATCCAAGCGTAAGAAATCGCCGCCCAGCTCTCGTCAACGAAAGCGAGCGGCGACAACTCGGCTGACACGAGGTCTGTCAAAGAACTGCTGGTCATCCAGGAGCTTTATCGTCATCATCGCGCTGCTGCACGCTAGACCCGTCGTGCACGGCTAAAAAGCGAAATGTTCAGCATGCCCTGCTTAAACGATACGCGCCAATCCTCACCTGTCTCATACCTGTGCCCATGGTGTCTGGGCACTCGACCTCGCCATCGATTGTGGTGAATCAGAAATACGTGGGGTGCTGCACCGTTATCGTCAGGAACAACTGTTTATGCGGTCAGGGGTGAAACTGTCGCGTCAGTCGATAGCGAACTGGCTGATCGCAGACACGAGCAGCGGGTAGTGGCTCTCACCACTGTACGGCTAAATGGACGCCGAATGACTGAAACGGGATATCATGCAGTAGTTATCTTGCCAGATTACCACTACATTGATCTGTTCATTCACTCGTCCTCGGCCAGCCGCCAGTTGTCCATGTTTTCTCCAAGTATCCGACAACCGCCCACGCCATCAGACTGCTCACAATCGTGAACGGTGTTTCCGGGTACAGACTGATCAAAGTAAAACTGACCGTATTGTTCAAGGCATGCAACACCATCACAAGCAGGATGGAGCCTGATCGTTCAAAGATAAAATTGGTGATATAGTTCATGGCGACGATGGACGCTGTAAATCCAATCAGAGAAGGCACAAGAACAGCCAGCCCCGCGTCCACATACAAAATAAAGAGCAGCGGATAGTGCCATAATGCCCAGATGAAGCCCCCCTTCCATGCAGCGTGCCAGAAATCTTGTTCCCTTGTCTTCAAATAAGGATACAGATATCCGCGCCAACCAAACTCCTCGGTTCCGCTTGTCAGCACATTTGAAATGAAATATCCGATTACGGATAACGCAACCGCTTGCCATGTTGCATCCGCCAAACTGCTGAGCAGGATGCTGAGTACGAACATCGGAATTGCGATCACGATCGGAATAGATAATGCGAAACGGATATCAGCTCGACCCGGACGTCTGAACAGTATAACTCCCTCTCGGGTACGGACCGCAAGGAATCCGAGCAAAGGACCGAACACGCCTAGTGCGAATAACAGTTGAACAATGGAAAAATTTCCGGCAAGATGAAAAATCGTCATATCCGTTCGTAAAAAATGGTCTGTCGATCTGCTCCACCGATAAGCTGAAATCCAACACCCCCATGTCCAACCGAAAGAAATGATCAGATACACAATCAATGCTGATTTCCGAATCATGTTTATTTCTCCTTTTCTGTTCATCTACAATGAAAAGCTCTCAGGATCTTTTCCCAAGAGCTTCATTGCAATGGTCGTTACCGATGGCAGGAAAATCTCAACCTTTCGGAAATGATTTGTGTTGATTAAGTTATCATAACATGAGCGGAAACTGCGTCCAAGACGGAGGCTCCATGGCTAATTGTAATTCTTTTGGTATCATGGCTTTTCAATCAGGGTATTTGAGGTATGCCTTTTATCTGCTGGCGCTATCCCACAAAGCAAAGAACTTCAGGGGATGTTTCCTTATTGTGATCAGGAAAATTGTCCAGTAACGTTCGTTCTTCGATTTTAGCCTGGGTTAGTTACAGGTATCCAACCCGTTAGCAGCGCTCCGCCTTCCGAATGGTTGCCTGCGGAGAGCTCACCTCCGTGAAGCCTTACAATTCGTTGTGAAATGGTCAGCCCTAATCCGCTACCTCCAGTTGAACGATTTCTAGATGCTTCACCACGATATAGAGGTTCAAAAACTCGATGTAGTTCTTCCGAGGAGAAGCCCGGGCCGGTATCACGGATCATAAACTTTATTTTGTTACCTTCTTTATAACATTGAACAACAATTTCACCATACGAGGGTGTGTGTCTGACGGCATTATCCAACAAATTGTTCATCGCTCGTTCCAATAAATGCACATCACCGTTAATGAAGCAGTCGTCTTCAATATGGGTCGAAATCGAGAGGTTCTTTTGGCGAGCTAGCGGACTTAAACTGTCAATCGATTTCAGGATGATGAATTTAATATCAATCTTCTGATGATGAAGATCCATCTGCACATGCTCCATCTTTGTAAATGTGAACAGGTCCTCTACCAACCGGTCCAATTGCGCCGATTTTTCCTTACAAACGGCCAAATATTTGGTTATTTTATCCGGGGATTGGGCAATGCCTTGTTCCAGACCATCCAAGTAACCTCGTAAAGCGAACAATGGGGTACGCAAATCATGAGCGACAGCTGTAATGACGAATCGGCGCTCTTCTTCCAATTCCGCTTGTTTTTGAAAAGCTTTTTGCATTCCATTCACCATCATTTCGAATGCATCGCGTACCTCAGAGATTTCGGTGATATAGGATCCAGGCAACTCTACGTCCCAATCTCCTGCAGCGACTTTTCTGGCTGCAAAGCTCATCTTTTCGAGAGGCTTAAGAAGAAACCTTCGCATTTCAACACCGACAATAAAAAAAGCTAACAATAGCCCGGTAAATATCGAAATGAACTTAGCCGCATTTGACTTCGGAAGATAAATAATGACCTTTCCGAGCAAATGCCCGTCCTCTATAATGGAGAACCGTTCGGTAGAAGGCAATATGCCATGGCTCTGTGGATTAGAACGGTAAATTTCTTGATCTGATGCAGATAGAATAGCCGCTTCCATTTTCGCTTGTTGCAACTCATGATGCAATTGGTTTTGCCAATTCGGATCCCTCCATTTGTTCGAATTGGTTTCGATCAGCTGTACGATCTTCTCGATCCATTGTCCTTGCAGAATCTCGGCTTGAGCTCCGTTTTTTGCGAAGCTGAGCGTTTTTGTCTCTATGAAGTGTGTTGTCACATAAAAGATCCACGGCACTAACATTAAGAAGAAGAAAAGCAGTATAGTAAACGAACGAATACGAAGTGTTCTCATCTTAACCTCCCTCGAAGCGATACCCTATTCCCCATACGTTGACTAGGTATTGAGGATGGTTCGGATCGGATTCAATTTTCTCGCGAAGTCGACCGATGTGCACCCGAATCGTATGCCTGTCACCTACCCCATTCCAAAATTTCGAAAGTATCTGTTCATATGAAAAAACATGCCTGGGGTGTTCGGCAAATAATCGCAATAATTCATATTCCCTCGGGGTGAGCACTACACTCTTCCCATCCACGAATACTTCTCTTGTGGATAGATTTAGCTTGATGCGGCCAAAATCCAAGATTCTCTCACTCATTTGCAGTTGGGAAACAGAACGTCGTAGTACAGCTTTTATCCTGGCTACAATTTCACCGGGTGAAGCGGTTTTGACAATATAATCATCGCCGCCGAGCGTCAGGCCGCGAATCTTGTCCACATCGTCGCTGCGTGCGCTCAAGAAAAGGATCGGAACGTTACTCTTCTCCCGAATCCGGCGACATAACTCAAACCCGTTTTGACCCGGCATCATGATGTCAAGAACAATACAATGAATGGAATTCTGCTCAAACAATGTCCAAGCTTGAACAGAATCGCAAGCGGTTATAACGCGATAATTTTCATACTCTAAAAAGTCGCTCAATAGTTCAACAATGCTTTGATCATCGTCTACAACCAGTATGGTACTGATTTCACTCATGAATATCCCACCTTTGAAAACTAGTTTATCATTTAACCCCATGCAACAAACAGAACCACCTAATTTGTGATGATTTGTTTATTGTTTTGTGACCTTTATACAACTTCATTTGAGATACTCGTTTGTTACGATACTTCTTGCCGAGTCGGACAGCAAATATCGCGAGTTAGGGCCCGTTCTACGCAAAAACGGATGAAGGAGGTTGACAAACTTGGAATACGGAAGTTTCTCATTTTTTCCATTCGGTGCTCTATTTTGTCTTACGCTTTTTTCTTTTGTCGCAATTCGAATTTATCTGATTCGTCATCGCTACAGAGATTCCAATCCAAAAGACCGTGACATCGCATTGATTCTAAAAGGTCGGATGGCGAGTGGTGAAATCGACGAGAAGGAATATCACAGGCTGAAGGATCTTCTGACAAAATAACTTTTCCCTGATACGATCCGCAGGTTCGAGGATCAATCTATTGACTTTGAATATGAGGAGGTTTATGGATGTTAACGGTTCAAGTCGTGCTTTTTGATGGCTTTGACCTTCTGGATGCCATTGCACCTTACGAAGTTTTTTGTGCCGCGGCAATGTATGCTGAACACGCGTTAAGCGTAGAATTCGTTACCGCTGAAGGGCCGAGATCCGTCACCAGCGGCATCAACGGGTTAAAAATTGAAGCGAGTGGCAGACTGAACCCGGAACGAACAGGCATCATTCTTGTACCTGGCGCGTCGGGCGACGTCGAAGGAGATGGGCCGAATTCGCCCCCAGCCATTCTGTCGCGGGCACTGAATACCGAATTGGTTGAAATGATTGAGCAAGCACTCGGGCAAAATGACATCATCGTTGCCACGGTTTGCGGCGGTTCCCTGTTACTGGCCATGGGAGGGCTCTTGGAGGGCAGACCAGCGGTAACGCATCATCTGGGCATGGATGTACTTGGAGCAACCGGAGCCATTCCCGTTCCTGCACGCGTAGTGGATAGCGGCAACCTGGTCACTGGTGGCGGCGTTACTTCGGGACTCGATGTAGCGCTGTATCTGGTGGAACGCGAGCTTGGACCGCGCATCGCGCACGCGGTAGAGCAACTGTTCGAATACGAACGGAGAGGAACGGTCTGGCGGGAAGAAGGAAGGGCGCCTGGCTCTCACAAGGCAGAGACCGACGAAGAAACGAACGCGACGAACAATATGGGGATGATTTATGATACCCCGGATATAAAATTACCCGGAGAATCTGACTTCGACGGGGATTGGGATACAACAATTGCTACGCCTGTTGGAAAACTGGAGGTCAAGCTCTCCATTTCCATAAGGAATGGGTTGGTCCAAGGCCAGGCTACACAAGGGGATGAGACGGTCGAGTTTATAAATCCCTTACTTCAGGACAATAAGCTCACCTGGTCGCTGCGCGTCACGAAACCTATGCGGTTAAATCTAAAATTCGAAGTTACCGTGCGTGGAGATGACATGATTGGATTCGCCAGGGCCGGCATACTGCCTGCATCCAAATTAACAGGCAAGCGTGTTACCTAACCCATAAATGCGATTTGGCAATTAAAATGAGGGGATGGATCGCATGAAGGAGTGGAAAATATCATACGGCTTATTGGCCTGCATCAGTATTCTATTTATCCTTTACGCTTTGGTGGCCAATTTTATTATCGATCCCGAAGCAAAGGCGTTTATAAGCCATAAAATCGGCCTGAAGCGCGAACTTAATCTTCCGGTCTGGATCAACGTTATGCACGTTCATGTTGCGTTTGCCTGCATCGCCATGGCGACAGGGTTGCTCAACTTCTCCAACCGCGTCCTTGAAAAAAGCCGCAAGTTCCACCGTATAAACGGCTACGTTTATTTAGTATCCGTCCTTCTTGTCGTGATTACTTCCGGATATATGGCTCCTTATGCTACCGGAGGAAAAATAAGCAGTATGGGGTTCAACGCTCTTAATCTAATATGGCTGTTTATCACCATTACGGCGCTTGTACAAATCAAAAAGAAACGCATCATTCGGCACCGGAACTGGATGATCCGAAGTTACGCCTTTTGTTTTACGAACATGACAATTCATCTCATCACCTCCCTTTTTTATCAGGGATTTGGTCTCAACTACGCTACCAGCTATACAATAGGGGTTTACGGCTCTATTGTGCTGCTGTTGATCATTCCTAACATCATTATCAGAAATATCAATCGATCCAGAAAGGCAGTGGTAGGATGAAAAAAATTATAGGAGTACTCATGTCGTTTGTACTAGTTCTATGTCTAGTTACCTCTGCAGCAAGTGCGAATTCAAAAAAAAATAATGATCCATTCAAAGACAAAAGGATGCATGTTCAAATCGTCTTGTTCGATGGTTTCGATCTGCTGGACGCATTAGCACCATACGAAGTATTTGCTGCTGCGGGAATGTACTCAAACGGAGCAGTTACTGTGGAATTGGTTTCCGCGGAAGGCAAGCGTTCTGTCCCGAGCGGTCTGAACGGGCCGGCTCTCGAAGCGCAAGCTGCATTAGACCCCAAGCGTCCTGGAATCATTTTGGTGCCCGGGGCTTCGGGCAAGCCAGCAGGAAATTCGGAAGATACCATTCCGAATATTTTAAAGAAGGCCATGATGACGGGCTTGTCGGAGAAATTGAAACAAGCTTTTAACAATGAGGAAGTTATTGTAGCTACAGTATGCGGTGGTACACTGCTGCCTGCGATGGGAGGTTTGTTGAAAGATAGACATGCGGTTACCAATCAAATAGGCATGGAAGCGTTAGGAGCTCTCGGTGCAATTCCGATTGAAGCAAGAGTCGTTGAAGATGGTCCTCGCTTCGTAAGCGGGGGAGGCGTGACTTCGGGTCTTGATGTGGCCTTGTATTTGGTTGATCGTGAGTTAGGTCCTCAAATCGCAAATGCTGTAGAACAGTTATTCGAGTACGAGAAAAGAGGCACGGTGTGGCGAGCGGAAGGCATTGCGCCGATCCATTTTGACGAAAACTAATACCGATCCGATAAGAGCAACAGCGGCAGACTAGGATGATGCAAAACACCCTGGCCTGTCCGCTGTTGTTGGCTCGATCACAGGCCAAAAGAATACAACTGGCCTGGGTTTGGCTAAATTTTCTTGGGACTGACTTGCATCTTATCCAAAACAAAGTTATCATAGATACATGAAGTCTTTAATTCGAATGGAGGAGTGCTATGAAAACTCACAAGCCACTGATTATGCGTTTGAGGTGATGTTCCATTTACTGGCAACAACGCCGGACAAGATTACTAGACCCATCTTATGACAAATTAAAGATATTATATATCCATAGTATATTTAATCGAAAGGAAGATCACGATGGCTATTCAACATGCGAAAGATTCTACTTTTAATGAGATGGTGCAAACGGAAGGTATAACAGTAGTGAATTTTTGGGCCGCTTGGTGCGGTCCATGCAGAATGTTTGCACCTGTATTAGAGGAGTTTGAAAGGGAAGCAAATGATTCCATTAAAGTCGTTAAAGTTAATGTAGACGAAAATCCGGTAACCTCTTCACAATTTCAGATTATGAGCATCCCGACAACCATTATATTCAAAGATGGACAGCCTCTATATAAAGAAATAGGCATATTGTCGAAAGGTGAACTGCAGCAGCTTGTTGGCTCCAAATAAATCAACAAAAAAGGGGAGATTCTTTTGATTTATGATTGTGCTATTATCGGCGGAGGCCCGGCAGGACTCAATGCGGCTCTGGTACTTGGGCGGGCCAGACGCAGTGTTGCGTTATTTGATAACAGCCAGCCCCGAAATGCGGTTACACATGCCTCTCATGGATTTATAACAAGAGACGGTGTGACACCCGCCGAGTTTAGGCGTATTGCATATGAGGAGGTTCTGGGGTATCCCTCCGTTGAACTTTTACCTTGGGAGGTAACCGAGATTCACCGGACTGATCACAGGTTCGTCGCCGTGGCGTCAACCGGAAAACGGATTGAAGCACGCAAATTACTGATCACCACTGGACTTAGGGAGATTTTCCCGGATATTCCAGGTTTGCGTGATTGTTATGGAACAAGTTTGTTCAGTTGTCCCTACTGCGATGGTTGGGAGCTTCGAGATCAGCCGCTAATTGTTGTTTCCGAGAACTCTGGAGTGTTTCATATGGCCAAGCTGCTCTATACCTGGAGTAAAGATCTTGTGGTTTGTACAAATGGGCATGCGGTTCTGGACAACGATCAAAAACAACTGTTGAAATCCAGAAACATCGAAGTGGTTGAACAAGCAGTAACGATGTTTATCGGTCATGAGGGGAAATTGCGGCAGGTGGAATTTGCAGATGGCACGCGAATCGAGAGAACGGGAGGATTCATTACACCGGAATGGAAACCGAAGGCGTCTTTTCAGGGTTCGCTTGGTTATGAGGTAAATGAGTTTGGCGGTATCGCCACAAATGAGTGGGGCAAAAGCTCGGTTCCAGGTGTGTATGCCGCCGGGGATGCAGCTTACGTCATGCCTTCCCAGTTGATTTATGCCGCAGCAGGCGGAAGCAAAGCGGCGATTGGCATCAACATGGAGCTGACCGAAGAGGATTTCGTTTAGCTCTAAGTGGACATGTCCTTCTCTTGGGGAAAAGTTTCTTAGAGAGAAGGACTTTTTTCAAAAGTCATAAGTGTAATGACTGCATCAAACAGAAAGGGATGAAGAGGATGATGACGAACGATTTTTTTAATGATGCCGTTTGGGAAGCAGCTTGGAAGAAGGATCCAGATACAGCGATTAGCAAAATGAAAAAAGTTGGAATTGATCCAGCACATACTTTTGACCATAGGGCAAAGTCATTTAACGAGCAGGCGTTTAGCGAAGAAGGCAGGCGAAGAACAAAACGGATAATGAATTGGCTGGAAAGTCAGGGTGTGACATTTAAAGATACCTCCATATTAGACATTGGAGCGGCCTCAGGCGGATTTACAGTGCCGTTTGCGGAGAGAGGGGCTAGTGTTACTTCTGTGGAGCCTAGTCTTCCATTAGTTGAGCTCTTGAAAAGTAATATAACGGGATTAAAGAACGGGAATGTAGAGATTGTGGCTGAGCCTTTTGAAGACATTGATATTCAAGCAAAGGGGTGGGAAAAAGCCTTTGATTTCGTATTTGTCTCCATGTGCCCGGTTATTGCCGACTGGGAGAGTGTGGAGAAAGTGCTGAGCTGCGCACGACAGTATTGCTATATCAGCCTGTCTGTCGGCTCCAGGGAGCACAGTCTGGTAAAAGAGATTTGGCCTTTGGTCACTGATCAGCCCATGAAAACGGAACATTTGGAAATGGCTTATTTGCTCCATTTACTGTATCTCAAAGGGTATTCCTATCAGTCGCTCGTAACCCGGGAAATGAAATCTACAGAGGTACCTAGAGACACGGCGCTCCAGGAGGTGATGGAATGGCTGAGAATCTTCGGTTTGCCTGCGGACGACCAGAACAGGAAAATCATAGCCAATTATTTGGAACGGACCTATCCGACGGATAAGGTTGTCATCCAGCAGGGTGGGCGTTTTGGCAAGGTGCTTATTCAGTTGAAGGATCAGAGCATGTACACCGGTGTCCAAGAATTTTCCCATAAGTAATTTCTTTAACTATATAATGGACAAAAAATATCTGTAATATCTACAAACTGGAGTGTCTGTAGTAAATTGAGGAACGTTATGAAAAGAAAACCTGTAATCATTGTCGCATCTCTAATCGTCGCGAATTTTTTGGCACAACTCATGCAAACCATGCTGAACACGGCTTTGCCACAAATGATGCTTGACCTTGGAATCCAGGTCAATCGGGCGCAATGGCTGATCACCGTCTATCTTCTGGTTTCTGGAATTGTCATCCCTGTGACGGGATTCCTGATCGGAAAATACTCGACGCGAACCCTGTTTTTCGCATCCGCTGGGGCCTTTACGACAGGGACGCTAATTGCCGGCTTCTCCGTCGACTTCACATTGATCCTAAGCGGACGAATTATTCAGGGGATTGGCGCCGGATTGCT
The DNA here is from genome assembly GCF_057543335.1 of Brevibacillus sp. YAE8. NCBI lineage: Bacteria > Bacillati > Bacillota > Bacilli > Caryophanales > Paenibacillaceae > Brevibacillus > Brevibacillus sp. YAE8. The sequence continues at coordinate 37,685 of NZ_BAAIYG010000008.1, read as the reverse complement.
GGTACCGGTGTTCCTGAATACGATTATCCTAGTGTTCCCAAAGGAAAAACTCGGGGCAGCGATGGGACTGGCCAGTCTCATTGTGGGACTCGCCCCTGCACTGGGGCCGACGATTTCCGGCTTCGTGATTCAACATCATTCTTGGAGAATCTTATTCTATGGGGTGGCGCCCATAGCGATCGCGAACCTGTTTGTCGCCTATTATTGCTTGGAAAACGTTTGGGATACGCATAAAGCGAAATTGGACTGGAGATCGATTCTTTATTCAAGTTTGGGCTTCGGCAGTCTGTTGTATGGATTTAGTATCCTTAGCGATCAGGGAAAAGGGATTCAGCTTGCGCTGACCTTCCTTATCGTGGGATTCGCACTGTCGTTTCTGTTTGTGAAGCGCCAATTCAAACTGGCCGTCCCTTTGCTTGATTTCAACGTATTTCGTTACCCGAGATTTACTTATGCATCGATTATAGGCGTAGTCCTGTTCATTGTGATGGCCGGGGTGGAACTGCTGCTCCCGATATATGCACAAAATGTCAGGGGACTACTGCCTAGAGAATCGGGGCTAATGCTGCTCCCAGGTGCATTGCTGATGGGGGTGTCCGGAGTGGTATCGGGTAAAATCTACGACCGTTATGGCGGTCGCTATTTGATTCGGATCGGCTTCTTCGGGATAGCCGCCGTAACGGCTCTATTAACGATAGCGCTATCGATTCACGCTCCGTATGGTCTGTTGGTAGGGTTATATGCGTTGCTTATGACCGGGGTCGGTTTTATGATGACCCCAATTACTGCTTTTGCCATGGCGAGCTTGCCGAATTCGATGATGAATTACGCTTCGCCGATGACCACGGCCATACGTACATTGGGCATGTCAATGGGCGGGGCACTGCTCATCACCCTGGTGACAATTACCGCAGATTATAGCTCATTCTCTTTTCCGATCAATATGCATCAAGGAATTCAAGCCGCGTTTTGGTCACTAGCCCTCGTTGCAGCGAGTGGTTTTCTTCTTACTTTCTTTGTTCCATATGGTAAAGGTTCAGTGGAATCGTAGGTCTTGGAGTGTTGCCAGTTACAACGAATAAAGGAGTAATAAGGGAGGCGATATTTGACATAAGCCAATATAAAAAGTTATTATGGGCACATAAAGTCCATAATTGAGGTGAACATCACGTTATGAAATTTTCTAAAGCGACAAACTATGCTCTTCATACGATGCTCTTTCTTGCCGCATTCCCGCCGAACAAACTTATCGGCGTACAGCAATTGGCGGAGAGACAAGAGGTTTCTCCAACGTATTTATCCAAAATCCTTACCAAGCTGGTCAAGGCAGGAATGATTGAATCGACTTCAGGAGCCAATGGTGGATATCGCTTAAAACGGAATTGGGAAGAAATCTCGTTTCTCGACGTGATTCATGCCATTGAAGGCTCCGCCTCCTTATTCGACTGTGAAATGAATCATGGATCAGAGTGTTTAGTTCAGAAGGTGATGGTATCGGCTGAAGAGAAAATGGAGGACTTTTTAAAAAACCAAAAATTATCTGAGATTGCTAAGAAAATGACGGTAGTTCTTTGAAGAAAAACTGTTTTTATGAGAATGGTTTATTTTATTAAACCGTTTGGGAAAAGCATGAAAGGAAGATATACAAACGGCATTGAACAAGATTGTGCTGCGTTAGATTGATACCATTGTCCTCTCGACCGCATCGATGTCGCGAAGAAGAGCTCTCGATATACCTTAATGGTGAATCGAGAGCTCTTCTTTTGCATATTCGGAAACTTGTCGAATGCAGGAGCCTGGAGGGTCTGGTTTAATTCGTGAAATGATGGGTCAGGAATCGGGATGATGGACTGAAAAATAAAGTATTAGACGGGAAAGCACTCGTCCCTATTCTTCCTCCGCAGGATAAATTGCCGACGTTCGGACAATATCGTTACTGGTTCAAGACTTGGAAGATACCTTAAAAAGGCGGATTAGTTTGCGTTCTCAATTGACAAATATAATAGTATTTGTTACCGTGGATTTTTCTCGGGAAGTCATCACCAGTTCAAGCACCCAACCCAAAAGGGACGAACAACCGTCAAACATCCTGACAAAGACATTCCCGTTCCTACGCTCAAAAGCATTGAACGGCGGTCGGGGTTAAAGTTTGAATAGCCCCGGCTCCCTCCCGACCATTCAAAGGAGGTATCCGACATGAAGAAGCCGGAGCGATATTTCTACCCTGCCGTTTTCACTTATGACCCCGGCAAGGAAATCGCTGTTGTTTTCCCTGATCTGGATTGCGCGACAAGCGGAACGGACGATCACGATGCGCTTTTGTCCGCGCGGGAACTGCTCGGCATTGTCCTGTACGGGCTGGAAGAAGATGGCGAACCTATTCCCGCTCCAACGCCGCTTTCCCAGATTCAAACCACGCAAGCGAACGAACGCGCTGTGCTGATTGATGTCTATATGCCATCTATCCGCAGGCGCAAGTGAACCGTTCTGTCAATCGGACGGTCACGCTTCCGGCTTGGCTGAACGCCGCCGCGCTGGAGAAGGGCATTAACTTTTCACAGGCACTGCAATCCAAGCTGATGCAGGAATTGGGCATTGATCGCGTGAACGATGCGAAGTGCTTCCTACACAGTCACATTCGCACTCCCGGCGCAACCTTTCCCGGCTTGGACGTTTTCTTGAATGTCTCGTATGGATTTCACCTCACGATAATTTGCAACAGCATAACTGCCAATGGAATAAGAATCCACCCAATAGGAAACAATGATAATGATGAGATGTGAGAATCTGGAGGTTCGTCGATGGCAGGAAAAAAACAAAATCTATTGATTAAGAATGATTTTTTCGGAGACATTCAATCAGCCCTCGGGTTCCCTCCAGACTTGGTCTGCCGATCCTTGTTTGCCCAAGGGGAACAAACCGTGCAGTGCCTGTATCTGGAATCGATGGTCAATAAAAAATCGATTGACGAATACATTTTGAAATCGTTCACGGAACATACGTTTTCCGAAGGGGAAGCGTCTCGTTCCGCCGAGAGCGGTTTTTTGCGTGAATTTTCCTTTTTCGATCCATATGAACAGTTGCGGGAACATGCCGTACAAGCTCTCCTTGCAGGCCATTGCGCACTAACCGATTTTGCAAGGGAGCGCGTTTGTCTCATCAATGTGACTGAACCCAAACAACGCTCCGTTGAAGAACCGAAGACGGAATCGACCATTCGCGGCCCGCACGAAGGGTTTACGGAAAGCATTCTGACCAATGTGGGGCTTGTCCGCAAACGAATCCGCAACCCATTCCTCCGATTTGATAAAATGAACATCGGCAATCAGACCAAGACGACTTTGCTTATGGTGTACTTGGAGAACCTCGCCCCGGAATCGCTGGTCCGGGAAGTGCGCGGCAGATTGTCAGCCATCCGGACGGACAGTGTGCTGGAAAGCGCTTATGTGGAGGAATTCATCCAGGACCGGATTTGGTCTCCTTTTCCGACGCTGACCAACACCGAACGCCCAGATATGGTAGCTGCCCAGTTACTGGATGGTAAAGTGGCCGTGATGGTGGACGGAACACCCAACGTCCTGATTGCCCCCATGACGTTTTTCGAGTTTTTCAGTTCTCCTGAAGATTATTATCAACGGGCGGACATCGCCACGTTTATTCGCTGGATTCGGCTGATTTCCTTTTTTACGGCCGTGTTCGTCCCTTCCTTGTATGTCGCGGCCACGACGTTCCATCAGGAACTGATCCCGACCCAGCTCCTGATCAGTTTGTCCGCCCAGCGGGAAGGGGTTCCCTTTCCCGCTTTCTTCGAAGTGTTGTTAATGGAAGTCGTGTTTGAAATTATCCGGGAAGCGGGGCTGCGCATGCCGCGGGCGGTCGGACAGGCGCTTTCGATCGTGGGGGCGATTGTACTGGGGCAGGCGGCGGTGGAAGCCGGTCTCATTTCCGCCGCGATTGTCATTGTTGTAGCCATAACCGGCATCACCAATTTTGTCGTTCCGGTTTACAGCTTTGGCATGTCACAACGCCTGCTTCGTTTTTCGTTCGTGCTGTTGGCCGGCTTTATGGGCCTTTTCGGCATTTTATGCGGTGCCCTGTTTCTGGTTGCCCATCTGGTGTCGCTTAAGTCCTTTGGCGTTCCTTACTTCACTCCCGCTTCCCCGTACATAGGAACCGATTGGAAAGATGTGTTGGTGCGGCTGCCCCGGCCCTGGCTGAATCCGAACGGTCTGCCCGGATATATTCGGAATATGAAGAGAAAAAGGTAATTTGGAGGATCAAACATGACCAACCGGTATGCAGCGGGTCTGTTCATCCTGATGATGTTTACCGCCCTGCTTACGGCTTGCTGGGACAGAACGGAAATGAACGAACTGGCGCTGGTCAGTATGATGGGGGTGGACAGCGATCCGGAGAGCGACAAAATAACCGTGTATTACCAGATCATCAACCCGCTCAGCGGCACTTCCGCCAAAGGTACGTCGGGAGGCGAACAAGCCCCTGTATACACTTACGAAATCAGTGGATCGTCTTTTGGAGAAATCAAATCTACGATTTACAAAATGTTGCCGCGCAAGTTATTTATGGCCCACTGCAAGGTGCTGCTCGTTTCCCAGCGGGCCGCCAAACAAGACATGCGCGATATTGTCAACTTTATCGAAATGCAACCCAACGGCCGCTCGTCGGTCCCGATGCTGATCGTCGACGGACCGTTATCTCAGGTCATGAGAACATTAACTCCCCTGGAGCGGGTGCCGTCTGACACAATCGATTCCAGGGTCGACCTGCTGATCCGGAATTCGCTCCTAGTGGGAAAACAGATCAAGGTCAGTGATGTGATTGAACGGATGGAAAAGTTGGATACGATCGTATTACCGTTGATCACCGGAATGACAGAGGCACCTTCTTCCAACAGCGGGGAAAGGTCGGCGGATATCGACGCCAATCAAAACAACTTTATCATCCGAGGCGGGGCGGTTTTCCGTGATTATCGCATGGCGGGCAAACTGAATGATACGCAGCTGGTCTGGTACCATTTGCTAAATGGCGATCGAGGTCGCCACGTGCGACAGTTTCAGGTGGAAGGAAAACAGGTATCCGTGGAATTGAGACTGGTTCGCATAAAACGTGAGGTCTTCTGGAAATCCGATCAACCTGTCGTTCGGATCCGCTTGGACCTCGAACTTTCCACTGCCTATACAATCGAGTTCGTCCCGAAGTCTCGGAACGAGGTGGAGAGACTTGAAAACAGACTGAATCAGATCATAGCAGACGAGTCGCTTGCTTTCTATCAAATGATAAGGGAGCGTGGCTGGGATCTGTTAAGCATCAACGACTTGTTGCGCAAACAAACGCCAAATCATCCGGATATCGACCAAGCGGCGAAAAATGCGCAAATTGAGATTCGTGCAAATACCCGGCTGCTCCGAACGGGAAGCATGAGTCAACCTTATGGAGGAACAGGATGAAGCCAATGATTTCCCGATTCCAGTTTTATCTGCTGACAATCAATTATATCCTCGGAACCACCCTTTTCGTGCTGATCGGGCGGCTGGTCGTACAGGCGGGACAGGATGCCTGGCTCATGCCCTTGTGGGCAGGAAGTTTTGGCATACTCGTCGGTCTGTTCTGGATTTTTCTTTTCCGATATTACCCGGGCAAAAGTCTGGTGCAAATCCCGCTGGAAGCTTGGGGACGTTCTCTGGGAACGCTTGTTTCCGTCCTGTATTTTCTTTATTTCTGTATTTTGGCTGGATGGGCTCTTCGAAATTTAAGCGATTTTTTAAATGGAACCATCATGCCGGAGACGCCGAAAACCGTTTTTCACGTCATGTTTTTGCTTGTCGCCTTTTACACGGTCGCTCAGGGGACGGAAGCCATCGGACGATTAAATCAAATCATCACTCCGTTTTTGTTCTTCCCGTTCTGGTTTGTTCTGTTGCTGGCAATGGTGAACTGGGATTGGGGAAGACTTCAGCCAGCTTTCCATTCCGACCTGGGAGCCATCCTGCAATACCATTCCTTTTTGGGCTTTCCCTATATGGAAACTATTGCGCTCACGATATTGTTTCCGCTGGTCAAACAGGGGGCAACACGCCCCTTTTTGCTTGGGTTGATGACCGCTTCCCTTTCTCTTAGCATGACCTTGTTTATGATTATCGGTTTATTAGGAGTGGAGAGGGCGTCACAACTTACCTTTCCAGTGTATACGACCGTGCAGGAAATTTCCATCGGAGAGGTGATCGTCAACATCCATTCCATTATCTCCGTTATTTTACTGATTCTGATTTTTATCAAGCTGTTGGTACTCGTTTACGGAGCTTCCGAAACGCTGCGTCAAGTATTTCGTCCAAAAACCCGGTGGCCTCATTTTCTGGGTTTGACGATTTTGTTGTCGGCGACCGCCTTGTCCATCTATGAAAACCCGATCCAAAACGAGGAATGGGATGAAAAATATACATTCATATATGACAGTTTCTTTGTTCTACTGATCCCCTTTTTGTTGCTAGTGACAACATGGGTCAAACGCACGTTCGAGAAGCGAAAAGGAGGATGAATTGAACATGTTGATGCTTCACATCCTGCTGGCGCCTTTGATAGGTTTGCCGATGTTGGGATTGCTTCGAAAGAGACTTTATCGGGATGCAGCAGTTTTTGGGGCTGTATCTGTTATTGGATACGGATTATGGATTTGTATCGTGAATCATCGTCCTTTTATCATTACGATTTTTATTGAAAGAATGATTGAAATGTTAAAATCCATTTCAACGACGATGATATGAACGCAGAAGGGGCAGTTTCGCGGGTTCTTCCCGGTTCTGTACTACTATGATCCGCCAATCCTTGTGAATAGTCAACATCATAACTTTTCCGCGTTGTGTAACCAGGGATAGCCCCGCCAAAATAAAAGATTTTTGGTAAAATGGTAAGGAAAATGTTCATTCCTGATGCTTATAGTCAAAGGGAGGGGCTAACCATGATCATAGCCACGAAACTTCATATTCCCCGATCGCGAAGCTCGCTTGTTGCGCGTTCCCGTCTCACCCGGCTTTTGCATGAAGGGTTGGATCGCACGCTTACGTTGATCACAGCTCCAGCCGGCTATGGCAAAACGACATTGCTCGGCGAGTGGGTGATGACGCTGGAAAATCCCGTCGCCTGGGTCTCGCTTGATCAAGGGGATAATGATCGCATGCGCTTCTGGGCACATACCCTTGCAGCGTTAAAACAAGCTTATCCGTCTTTTAACGAACAGGCCGTGCTTCGTCATGCCGTGGAAGATCCATCGGGAGTTTCACTGATTGCCGCGCTCGTCAACGGGCTTCATCGTATCTCGCAAACAACGGTGCTCGTTTGGGATGACTTTCATCATATCGAAGAAGAATCAATCTTGAAGGGGGTCACTTATCTGCTGGAACGTTTGCCGCCACATGTCCATCTCTATCTCGCAAGCCGAAATCCTCCAGCGCTTCCTCTTTCCAGACTACGAGCAGAAAATAGGCTGATCTCGTTGGATGCGAGCGATCTCCGGTTTGCGCCGGACGAAACGACCGAATTTTTTGCGAAGTGCGGTGGCATACAATTATCCAATGAAGACGCGGCTGTCGTACAAAAAAAGACGGAGGGATGGGCAGCTGCGATGCGACTGGCGATCTTGTCGTTACATGAACATGCTGATCCCGCGTCGCTGGTCTGGAAGATGGCGGGAACGGAACGTGATATATCGGATTACTTCTTCGATGAAGTGTTTTCCCTTCAATCCGAAACGATGCAGCATTTTTTACTCTATACATCGATTTTGGATCGGATGACGGGCGAACTTTGTCAAGCGGTAACCGGTATAGCCGAAAGTGATGCGTATCTGCAACAATTAGACAAGGAAAGCTTGTTTCTTGTCGCTTTGGACCAGCGGAGGGACTCGATCTCTTTCTCGGCCAATATTTTTTTCCATTCTTCCGAGCAGCTTTTGTCAGTGATAATCATGGACGCATCCACGAGAGGACAATAGTCTGAAGTATTCGATTTTTTCCAGCGGAGGAGGGGAAGCGATTGATGTAGCTTTGAAATGCGCCCGGTACGCGACGAAACGAAAAAAAATCGTCTCCGTCAAATTTGCTTATCACGGTCATACCGGATTGGCTGTGTCGCTGGGGAATGAGCGTTATTCCCGGCCGTTTTTGGGAGAAGGAGCGCCGGGGGAATTTATCCATGTGCCGTTTAATGATGTCCAGGCTATGGAAGCCGCGCTTTCCCGTGAAGATGTCGCCTGCGTCATTATGGAAACCATTCCGGCCACATACGGCTTCCCGCTGCCGGAAAAAGGCTATCTGTATGCGGTGAAGCAGCTCTGCGAAAAGTACGGCTCCTTGTACATAGCCGACGAGGTGCAGACGGGCTTGCTGCGTACAGGAAAGCTGTGGGGGATAGAGCACTATGGCGTAGAGCCGGATATTTTGGTCACGGCAAAAGGGTTTGGCGGCGGGATTTATCCGATTGCAGCTACGGTCGTGAGTGAAAGGGCAGGACAATGGATGAACGAAGACGGCTTTGCCCACATCTCGACATTCGGCGGCTCCGAGCTGGGCTGTATCGTAGCGATGAAAGTATTGGAAATCTCCCAACGAAAAGAAGTCATCGAAAACGTCGACTACGTATCCCGGTATTTGCGTGCAGGGCTGGAAACGATCAAAAAGCAAAATGCCGACTTTTTCGTCGGGATTCGTCAGTTGGGCGTAGTGATGGGGCTGGAGTTTGCGCAGCCTGAGGGAGCAAAACAGGTCATGCGCGCGCTCTATAACAATGGCGTATGGGCGATCTACTCGATGCTCGACACGAAAGTGCTGCAATTCAAGCCAGGGCTGCTGTGCGACCAGAACTATTGCGACGAACTATTGTCCCGTTGCGAGTTGAGCATCAGACAAGCTGCGCGTGCTTTGGTGTAAAAGGTTTGGTTTGTCCGTTATCATCCCATTTTAGGAAGGGGCAGTGCAGGAAGATGAGCCATTCAAGTGCAGAGCTGTGGAAAGAGCATGTGGAAGTTTTTCATCAGGTTGCCAAACATGCCATTCACTCCTATCCGAACTTGTCGCAAGCGACGGTCGATCTGTTGAATTACTCAGAGAACGCTACCTATTTGGTAAAAAACGTCCCCACTGCCGAAAAATACGTATTGCGCGTATGTCGCCCCGGCTACCACACGAAAGCAGAGATCGAGGGGGAGGTTCACTGGATCAGCTCGATCTATCAGGATACTTCCGTCGAGGTATCTCTGCCGATCGCAGGAAAAAACGGCGAATACATTCAGACGGTGCAACTGGACAGCGACTCCCAGGAATATTGCTGCGTGCTGTTTACCTTTCTGGAAGGCGAGGCGCCGGACGCGCATAACGAGACAGAGCTGGTCAAACAATTTGAGCTGATCGGTGAAATTTCAGCGCATTTTCATCAGCATGCGATCGACAACTGGGCTGCATTTCGCGAGATCAAGCGTCCTACGTGGGATTACGAAACAATTCTGGGAGAACGGCCGATCTGGGGCAGATGGCAGGATGGGGTAGCGATTACGCCAGAAAGACTGCACCTGTTTCAACAAGTAGCGGATATCATCAAGCCCCGGCTCGACCGTTTTGGAAAAGACGCAAACCGTTTCGGCCTGATTCATGCCGATTTGCGCAACACGAACCTGCTTGTCCTGGACGAACAAGTGAAAGTGATTGATTTTGACGACAGCGGGTTCGGGTGGTATCTTTTTGATTTGGCATCGTCCTTGACTTTTATCGAGCATAAACCGTACGTGCCTGACCTGATTCAAGCCTGGCTCAAAGGATATCGCAAAGTTCGAGCGCTGTCGAAAGAAGAAGAGCTGGAAATCCCTACGTTTATCATGATGCGCAGACTGCAACTGATCGCCTGGATCGGCAGTCGGGAAAATGAAACGACGAGGGAGCTGGGGGGTGAATACACGGAGCAGACGGACGCTTTGGCAAGACAATATTTGGAATATTCAAAAAGATTCTTTTGATTTTCGAGTCACATTAACCTTGCAACAACTTCTTGAACAAGAATGTGAGGGAGATGACGGTATGAGCAAGCAATTGGAACTGAAAAAGACGTTGTCCGCTTTTCATCTGTGGGTAATCGGGGTCGGCATCGTCATTTCCGGAAACTATTTCGGCTGGAATTTCGGTTTGGCGGCTTCGGGGTACATCGGAATGCTGATCGCGATTGGCGTGATGGCTGTGATGTATTTGTTCATGTGCTTTGGCATCTCCGAGCTGTCCACGGCTTTGCCGTATGCAGGCGGACCTTACTCGTTTGCCAGGCGGGCCATGGGGCCATTCGCCGGCTTTTTGACAGGCATCGGTGTGATTTTGGAGTATTTTATTGCCGCGCCCGTAGTGGCGATCGGGATTGGGGCTTATATCAACTTCCTGTTTCCGACGATCAATCCGATTTTGGCAGCCGCCTTCATGTACTTATTTTTTATGATCGTCCACATTATCGGAGTAAAGGAATATGCGAGTCTGGAAACGATCCTCGTCTTTATTGCGCTGGGCTTGATTGTCCTGATGTATTTTGTCGGCCTGCCGCAGATTTCTATGGAAAACTTGTTCGGCGCCGAAGGAACGCCGCTGATTCCGGGCGGGATCGAGGGAATCTGGGCGGCTTTGCCGTATGCGATGTGGCTGTTTCTCGCCATCGAAATGTTGCCGATGCTGTCTGAAGAATGCCGCGATGCCAAAAGGGATATGCCAAAAGGAATTTTGTCAGGAATCGTGACTTTGCTGATTTTGTCGGTTTTGACGACTACGGTTGCGATCGGCTTGAGCGGAATCGACCAGTTGAGCACCGCGAGTGATCCGTTGCCGACTGCTGTTGCCGCGACCTTTGGCAATACGTATTGGTTAGCGCAAATTTTAGCCTCGATTGGTTTGGTTGGATTGATCGCAAGCTTTTCCGGTGTCATTCTCGCTTATTCCCGTCAAATTTTCGCCTTATCCAGAGCAGGATATCTTCCGGCTTTTCTCTCCCACCTGCATCCTACACGCAGGACTCCGTATGCAGCGATCATTTTGCCAGGGATCATCGGTTTGCTGCTGGTCGTCTTGTTCAACCCGAATGATCTGATTCTGATTTCTACCTTCGGAGCGCTTGTGTCTTACATTTCCATGAACTTGTCTGTCATCATCTTGCGCAAAAAAGAGCCGGATCTCGTTCGTCCGTACAAAACCCCGTTGTATCCATTCATTCCGATCGTCTCGCTTGTATTGGCTGTCATTGCCTTGTTTGCCAGCTTCTTTGCGAATTTGACGTTCTTCTGGGTCAGTATCTCGGTGTTTGGCGTAGCGATCATTTACTATTTTGCCTGGGCGAAAAATCATATTAACGTCAACGCGCCGGAAGAACAGTTCAGTCAGGAGAGCAGACAACATCCGGCGAATGTGGAGCTGCAAAAATGAATAAAGAGATCGAACTCGTTTCAATCAAGGAAGGGAGGGGAGCACCGATGCCCGTTTTCGGGGAAGATATCCAGACGTTTTTGTTCGATAAAGACGGAACCTTGATCGACCTGCCGTCGATTTGGATTCCTTGGGCTTACGATATTCACCGACATCTCGCCGAGGTCATGCCCAATTGCCCGTTCAGTCTGGCGGAATTTGGAGATGCCGTAGGGATTTGGGGAGAGGATGAGGTCGACCCGAAAAGTCCGTTAGCGATTGCGAGCCTGGGGGAAATGCAGGCGGTGATCGCGTTCCTCCTGTATGAAAAGGGAGTGGCTTGGGATTCGGCCGTGCTTTTCGCCCGGGACAGCATCCAGTATGCGGACGAAAAGCAGAACAGCTCGGCGGCGATCCGACCCGTCCACGGCGTACGCGAGCTTTTGACAGAGTTGAAGAAAGCAGAGCGGGTGCTTGGCGTCGTGACGGCGGATGATACGGAAAAAGCACGGGTGCAGCTAGAACGAGTGGGCCTGGCAGAATACTTCGATTTTGTGATCGGCAGCGATCAGGTTCAGAACGGAAAGCCGTATCCGGACATGGCGTATCTGGCGAGAGATCGTCATGGCATCGCGCTTGGCCAGACGGTAATCGTAGGCGATACGAATGCCGACATGCAACTGGGCAAGAGCGCAGGCTTAAAGGCGACGATCGGAATTGCTGCGAACAGCAGAAACGAAACCGCTCATTTGGCAGAGGCGGATTTGATTGTTACCAGCTATAGCGAATTGCTGGACATGATGAGGACGAGGAGGTGAGGAGATGGATTCGGTTTTGGTAGAAAAGATCACCAGGCTCGTTCTTGCCAAGCTGGAAGAGCGCCCGACTACGCAGCCACTTACGCCGGAAGAGCTCAGACGCTGGCAGGACATCTCGGCTTCTATACAGGGAACAAAAGCGGCAAACCCTGCTGACGACGCTGCGCCTCGTCCGCTTTCGCGGGAAGAGCTCAAACGCTGGAACGAGATTACAGCATCCATGCAAGGGACAAAAGCGGGAGGACAGGTCACTTTTTACAGATACAATCAGTAGACGGATTCGCAGGTGGAAAGAAGGGAGGGTTTCCTATTCGCGCATTTGATCGTGATTTGGCGTCGATACAAGAGATGCGGGAAGCGGTGAGCCGGGCAAAGGAAGCGCACGCCAGGTTTCGCGCGTTTTCCCAGGAACAGGTTGATCGCATTGTGAAAAGCATTGCGGAGGCCGCCTACAAAGAAGCCGCGTCTTTGGCCCGGCTCGCGGTGGAAGAAACGGGAATAGGCGTTGTCGAGCATAAAAAGCTCAAAAACGAGTTAGGCTCCATGGGCGTGTACGAATCGATCAAGGATGAGAAGACGGTGGGAATCATCCGCAAAAACAGCAAAGACAAAATCGTGGAAATCGCCTATCCGTTTGGCGTCATTGCCGCGATTTGCCCGACGACCAATCCTACCTCGACCGCGATTTTTAAAACGTTGATTGCCTTAAAAGCGCAAAACGCAATCGTGGCGAGTCCCCATCCTTCAGCGGTAACGTGTACGATTGCCGCGTTGAAAATTTGTCATGACGCGGCTGTCGAGGCCGGCGCCCCGGAAGGGCTGATCGGCTGGATTCCCCAGCCATCGATTGAAACGACGCTCCAACTGATGAAGCATCGGGATGTCAGTCTGATTTTGGCAACAGGGGGAGGGGCGTTGGTCAAAGCCGCCTATAGCTCCGGTAAGCCGGCATACGGGGTAGGACCGGGAAACGGCCCCGTCTACCTGGAGAAGACGGCGAATGTGAAGCAGGCAGTCAAGCTGATTGTCGATTCCAAAACATTCGATAACGGCACGCTCTGCTCGTCGGAACAAGCCATGGTCGTTCATCGGAACATCAAGGAAATGACGATCCGGGAGCTTTTGCACAACGGCGGGTATATGTTGAACCCGGCAGAAAAAGCGAGGGTGGAGAGCGTCATTTCGCCGACAAAGGGGAAGCTGAACCCGGCGATTGTAGGGCGCTCCGCGGACGCGATTGCGGAAATGGCCGGTATTCAGGTGCCGGCGGGAACCCGGCTGCTGGTCGCAGAGGAAGATCGGGTCGGAAAGGATGTTCCCTTTTCGATTGAGAAGCTCGCCCCGATCTTGCCTCTCTATACGGCAAACAGCGAGGAAGAAGCGAAGCAGATTTGCATCCAACTGTTGAATCTGGGCGGGCGGGGCCACAGTTGTTCGATTCACACAAGCGATGAAGAGGCCAGTTACCGGTTTGGGCTGGATATGCCCGTGTCCCGTATTTTGGTGAACACGCTCGCTTCCATAGGGGCGGCAGGGGCGACGACTGGTTTGCGCCCGTCGCTGACCTTGGGATGCGGATCGTACGGCGGAAATATTTCCTCCGACAACATTACGGCTCATCATTTGTACAACATCAAACGAATTGCGTACGGAATCAAAGAGGTTGCCATCCCCGTGCCACAGCAAGCGCATAGGGGACGCACGGAGCAAGCTGACAGTAACGATGTGGAAAAGCTGGTGCGCCAGGTGCTCAAGGAAGTCGAAAAGACGGCTCATTCCTGGAATCCTGCTGACGTTTCCAAAATCGTAGAAAACATGGTCGGCCAAATCTTGACCAAACAATGAACAGGGGGAGTAGCACATGGCTGGAGCGATTAATGGCGCGCTCGGAATGATCGAAACGAGAGGATTGGTAGCTTCCCTGGAAGCGGCAGATGCGATGGTAAAGGCAGCGAGCGTTACTCTGGTAGGAAAAGTCCATGTCGGTGGCGGCATTGTCACGGTTTTGGTCACGGGCGACGTCGGTGCTGTCAAGGCGGCGACAGAAGCAGGCAGCGCAGCCGCCCAACGCGTAGGCGAGCTGCTTTCCGCCCATGTCATTCCGCGCCCCCACAATGAACTGGAAATCATTTTGCCATAGGAAATCGCGCGTTCGCAAAAACATCCGGGAGGGCATGTGGATGCTGGTTGGCAAAGTGATTGGAAGCGTTTGGGCGACGCGTAAAGAAGACGGGTTGACAGGATTGAAGCTTCTGATCGTGCAACCAGGATTAACAGAGACGGATCGGCCAGGTCAACCAGCTTTTGTTGCCGTTGATCGAATCGGGGCAGGGGTCGGCGATCACGTCATGGTGACGACGGGAAGTTCTGCCGCTTCTATCCTGGAAGGGAAGCGACTGCCGATTGATGCACTGATTATCGGCATTATTGATTCGGTCGATACAGGAAGTGGGTAATGCACGTGACCAAATCATTGGGGATGATTGAAACGCGGGGGCTGGCGACCTCGGTTGCAGTCGTGGATGCCATGCTGAAGGCGGCGGATGTTCGGCTGGTCAATCAGGAAACAGTCGATATGGCGCTGGTGACGGTTTTCATCGAAGGAGACAGCAGCGCCGTCCGCATCGCAGTCGAATCTGGCGCACAGGTGGCGAAACAAACGGGAGCGTTGATCGCGTGTTCAGTCGTTCCCCGTCCGGATAGCGGCACAAGGAAGCTGGCGGAGACACAAGTGAAAAATTGGCGGATGTCCTGATGGCGAGTGCGGCGTCAGGACATGCCGGAATGGCAGGGAGGAATAGCAGATGGCAATGGAGCTGACTGCTTTAGGAATGATTGAAACTAGGGGACTGGTCGCTTCGGTCGAGGCGGCGGATGCGATGGTCAAGGCGGCAAATGTGCATCTGGTGGGCAAAGTTCACGTCGGAGGCGGCATTGTCACGGTGTTGGTTCGCGGTGACGTGGGAGCGGTCAAGGCGGCGACAGATGCCGGAGCAGCCGCCGCCCAGCGCGTAGGGGAGCTGCTTTCCGTACACGTCATCCCGCGCCCGCATGCGGAAATCGAAAGCATTTTGCCGCAAATAAAACCGCAGCTTTAATCCGCGGTTTTTCAAGTGAGGGATGACAAAATGAATGAAAACGTGATCCAATCCATCGTGGAAGAAGTGGTCAGCCAGTTTTCGAAACAGCCGCCAGCGGAAAAAGGGATTCCGCTTGCCGTTTCTGCGCGGCATTGTCATTTGAGCAGACGCGATCTGGACGCGCTGTTTGGAAGCGGGTATGAATTAACCCCGAAAAAAGCGCTCTCCCAGCCAGGGCAATTTGCCGCTCAGGAAACCGTCATGATTGCCGGGCCAAGGGGAGGCATCGAAAACGTGCGGGTGCTTGGTCCGGCAAGAAACTTGACGCAGGTGGAAGTCAGCAAAACCGATTCCATCAAATTGGGCTTGCAGCCTCCCCTGCGGAAGTCAGGCGATATTAAAGGGTCTTCTCCGGTTACGATCATCGGCCCAAAAGGAAGTATTTATTTGCAGGAGGGACTGATTATCGCACAAGCCCATGTGCACATGAGCCCGGCGGATGCGGCTGCTTTTCATGTGAGTGACGGGGAATACGTGCGCATAACAGTGGAGAGTGGACGCGCGCTTTCTTTTGAAAATGTGCTGATCCGCGTTTCGCCTGACTATCGGCTGGAGATGCATCTGGATACCGATGAGGCAAACGCCGGTTTCATCGCAACCGGAGCAACGGGAAACTTGATAAAGTACACGGGTCTAGCATGATGGACTATGCCACAATCGAAGCGATAGTCAGAGAGATTTTGCGCAAATGGGAGCCGGAGTCTGCCAATAGACCAGACCTTCTCGTGCTGAATGCTTCCGCTGACGGCAGGCTGGACCAACTGGAAAAGCACTGGAATCTCATCAAACTGCCGTTGACGCCGACCCCGATTCCGGAAAATGTGCGCGATGCGGTCTTCCTGGATGCAACACAAGATTTGCTTGTCAAAGGCGCATTGGGCATTGCCGATACGCCGGAGAGCCAAATGTTGTCGACACTCCTTTTACGAGGCTTGCGCATCACGCTCATCCCGTCCGCTGAGTTGGAATGGATGCTGGATGTTTCCGCGGACAAGGCCGCGAATCCAGCGTATGCCCATCACCTTGGCAGCTATAAAAAGACGCTGGAGGGCTTTGGGGTGCGAATCGCTCCATTGGCTGCTCTCGCCGCGAGCGCCTCCCGCGAGCGGATCACTTTTCGGGGAAAACTGTTGACGCAAAGAGATATCGAGCAGATCAAGGAAGAAAAAATCTGGATTCGCAAAACGACGATTGTCACGCCGTTGGCCCGTGATGCCGCACGCGAAAAAGGAAAGAGCATCTGTGTGATCGATGGAACTGACGAAAAATGAGGTGAAAAGCTTGGCCAAGGCATTGGGAATGATTGAGACACGGGGACTGATCGGTTCGGTCGAAGCGGCGGATGCCATGCTGAAAGCCGCAGATGTCCGTTTGGTGAAACAGGAGAAAGCAGATGCGGCGCTGGTCACGATCTATGTGGAAGGCGATGTCGGCGCTGTGCAGGCAGCCGTCGAATCCGGGCGGGAGGCAGCAGCGCGAGTAGGGGAACTGATCGCCTCCCATGTGATTCCGCACCCGGATGACGGAATAAAAAAACTTTTGCAAACGGAAGAAAGCAAGACAAGCGCGAAACCGTCGGGCAATCCGGCCAAAGGGGAAGCCAGGGAGAAAGCTGCAGGAAAAAAGGCAACGGGCAACCAGCAAGCGATAAAGGAGCAAGAACAGTCGCCGCCGGAGTCGGGGGCATAAACCATTTCCGGCCAGAGCGGTAAGCGGGAGGAAACGGCATGGCTTTTACACGCAGAAAAATTGCGGTCATCGGGGCAGGCTTTACCGGCGCGACGACTGCTCTGATGCTGGCGCAAAAGGAGCTTGGCGATATCGTATTGGTGGATATCCCCTCCATGGAAAAGGCGACAAAAGGAAAAGCGCTTGATATGCTGCAAGCAAGTCCGGTGCAGGCGCTCAATGTCCGTATAACAGGCACCTCTGATTATGAAGAGATACGCGGCTGCGATCTGGTCATCATCACAGCCGGAATTGCCAGAAAGCCCGGCATGACAAGAGACGATTTGGTCGCGACAAACGCGGGGATCATCCGCGACGTATCCGAAAAAATCGCCCGTTATGCAGCGGATAGTTACGTCATTGTGTTGAGCAACCCGGTGGATGCCATGACGTACGTCTGCTATCAGACGACCGGTTTTCCGAAAAATCGCGTGCTCGGCCAGTCGGGAGTTTTGGATACGGCGCGCTTCCAGACGTTTGTGGCCCAGGAGCTGAACGTATCGGTTGAAGACATTTCCGCATTTGTCCTCGGGGGACACGGGGATGAGATGGTTCCGCTGATCCAGTATTCCTCGGCAGGCGGCATTCCGCTGGACAAAATCATCCCTGCCGACCGGCTGGAGGCCATCGTCGAGCGCACGCGAAAAGGCGGAGGCGAAATCGTCGAACTGCTTGGAACCGGAAGCGCCTACTACGCCCCTGCGGCTTCCGTCGTGCAAATGGCAGAAGCGATCCTCAAGGACAAAAAACGCATCCTGCCATCCATCGCCTACCTGGAAGGCGAATACGGCTATCGGGACATGTATTTGGGCGTGCCGACCATTCTCGGCGGCAATGGCGTCGAATGCGTGATCGAGTTGCCGCTTTCTGCCACAGAAAAAGCAGCTTTGGATCGCTCGGCCCAGTCGGTGAAACGGACGCTGGGCATGCTGGCGGGGGTGTGAAATAGAAGAAGCTTTGCTCAAGGCGTTGTCCTTATTTTTTAGGGCGGCGTCTTTTTTGTATTAATAAGTATTGATAAGATTCTTATCCAGTATAAGTTATCATGAACGAGGACAGCCTCTGTACGTAACTTCGTAGGTTACTCTGGCTACACGAAAGACGTGTGTACTACACCTATAGAGCGCTGTCGTCGCGGTCTGCCTTTTCTTTGCCGGCCTCAAATGGCTGCAGCTATCTTTTGAATGAAGTTTTGCTATAGAAATACATCCCGTCGACTAGACAGATAAGCGGCCTTGGTCCTGAAATGCATAGATCAAGCGTTATACACTATTTACCAAAAGTGTTATATGATTAATTTTGACATCGTTCTACAAAAAACTAGGTACAGGATGCGTTTCGGTATGGATAATCGCTGAATGATGAAGAGGAGGCGGTAATCATGAAATTCATCGCGCATATTCGTGAAAGCGACAAACAGATACAAAGTGTCGCGGAGCATTTGCTGGGAGTAAAAGCATTGGCGGAATCGATCGGCGAGAAGATAGGCGTCAAGCATATCGCAGGTCTGGCGGGTATGCTTCATGACATGGGAAAGTACACCGAGGAGTTTAAAGACTACATCATAAAAGCTGTGGAAAATCCAGGAGAACCGCCGAAAAGAGGGAGCGTCGATCATTCGACTGCGGGGGGCAGACTATTATATCAGAAATTTCATACAGGGAATCCTTCCAGGGGAAGCTGGATTTTAGCTGAGGTTGTCGGAAATGCGATCATTTCTCACCACTCCTACCTCCATGACTTTTTAAATGCGGATTTGGAATCTCCTTACTTGCATCGTGTCCGGGATAAACCGTTGAAGGAATACGACAAGTCGATCCAGCGTTTTTTTGACGAAGTAATCAGCGAGCAAGCATTTCATCAATATGTGTTACGTGCAATCGATGAACTGGAAGCCTATCTCAACAAGCCTTCTGTAGAGAATAGCGAAAGCAAATTGATGTTTCTGACCAAGTTTGTGTTTAGTGCATTAATTGATGCAGATCGTACGAACACCAGGTTGTTTGAGGAAAACAAGCACGAGGAATCCACTCCATGTCGCCAAGACCTGTTTCATACATACTATGAGAGGCTGATGAAAAAGCTTCATTCTTACCAAGAGAAGGAAGAGGCAAAAACACGGATCAACGAACTGAGAAAGGAATTGTCAGACCAGTGCGACAAGTTTGCGGAGAAGCCGTCTGGTATCTATACGCTGTCCATTCCGACTGGTGGCGGAAAGACTTTGGCGAGTTTGCGGTATGCGCTCAAGCATGCCATTCGAGAAAACAAAAAGCACATTATTTATGTAGTACCGTTTACAACGATTATCGAACAGAACGCAGAGGAAGTTCGTAAAATTCTCATGGACGACGAGCATATTCTGGAGCATCATTCCAACGTCATAGACGACATGAGCGATGACGATGAGGACCAGGATGGCATTATCAATACACGGCAAAAATGGAAGCTGGCCAAGGATAACTGGGATTCACCCATTATTTTTACAACGATGGTTCAGTTTCTGAATGTGTTCTATGCCAGGGGAAGCAGAAATATACGAAGGCTTCACAACTTATGCGAGTCGGTCATTATTTTTGACGAGGTACAGAAAATTCCGGTTTCATGTGTATCGTTGTTTAATCATGCGCTGAACTTTTTGAAATCGCATGGTCATTCCAGCCTTATTCTTTGCACGGCTACCCAGCCGGCCCTTGATTTTGTAGAGCGCCGGTTGGAAATCAGTGCTGACTCTGAAATGATTCAAAACGTGGATCACGTCATTGAAGCTTTCAAACGGGTGGAAATTGTGGATAAAGCAACGGATGAAACCTTTGACACGGACAAGCTGGCTGATTTTATTACCGAGAAAATAGAAGAGGTCCAAAGTATTTTGGTTGTTCTCAATACAAAAACGGTTGTGAAGAGATTGTATCGTCAAATGGAGACGCTCGATATTCCGCTCTACCACCTGAGTACGTCGATGTGTCCGGCGCATCGAAACCACATCCTTGGGCAAGTGCGGGATCATTTGCAGCGTGAGGAAAAAGTGATATGCATTAGTACGCAGTTAATTGAAGCGGGTGTGGATGTCAGTTTTGATTGTGTGATTCGCTCGTTGGCCGGACTGGATTCGATCGCGCAGGCTGCCGGCAGATGCAATCGCCACGGGGAGAAGGAAATACAGCAAGTGTATGTCATCGATCATGCAGAGGAGAATTTGAATCATTTGCAGGAAATCAAGGCAGGCAAAAACCTGGCGAAACGAATGCTTCTCGACCTCAAAGCAGATCCCAGCCTGCATGGCGGCAATCTCTTGTCCGTTCAGGCGATGGACAAGTATTTTCAAGAGTTTTATACGGAGTTTGCTTCCCGTTTAGATTATTTTATTCGCGGGCTGGAGAAGCACATGACAGAGTTGTTGATGGCAAACAGGAACAACAGCTCCTATAACCTCGCGTACACACAATCCAAAAGGGAGAGTTTGCCGCTATTTATCGTGAACAGCTACAGGACGGCAGCCGATTTCTTTCAGGTGATCGATGACCAGACAACAACCGTTCTTGTTCCGTACGGAGAGGAAGGAAAAGAGATGATTGCACGACTAAATGGCGATGAAACCATTGAGAACCTGTCCAGGCTACTGCGAAAGGCACAACAGTATTCGATCAACCTGTTTTCGTATGAACGAGAGCAACTGGTCAAGAATGATGGGCTAGTAAGCTTGCTGGACGGAAAAATACTGGCGTTGAAGGAATCAGCCTACAGCGGGGAGTATGGTCTGGATATCGAGAATGACAGCCAGTTTGAAATGAGTATGTTTTGAACGTTCATATAATGGATATTACCCAGACTTACTAATCTGTTACAAAAATGGTATGATTGAACTATTGAATCGGATGAGAAAGGAGGTGATGCTATGCGGAACGCGATCGAATTCGAGGTTTTCGGGCAGTATGCCTTATTTACAGACCCGTTAACAAAACTTGGTGGAGAAAAGTTATCCTACCAACTGCCTACCTACCAGGCCCTGAAGGGTGTAGTCGAGTCCATTTACTGGAAACCTACGTTGCTCATGATCGTGGATGAAGTTCGGATTATGAACCCGATTCGCATGGAGTCCAAGGGCGTTCGTCCAATTGAATACGGCGGAGGGAATACGCTTGCCAATTATACGTATTTGCGAGACGTTCGCTACCAGGTTCGGGCCCATTTCGAGTTCAATCTGAACCGTCCGGATTTGGCTTATGATCGCAACGAGCATAAGCATCACAATATTTTGAAACGCTCACTTCAGGCTGGAGGGCGAAGAGACATCTTCCTTGGCACGCGGGAATGTCAGGCATATGTCGAGCCATGCGTGTTTGGCGAGGGGGACGGGTTTTATGACAACTACGGGGAGATTCACCTGGGAACGATGGTGCATGGCATCAATTATCCGGACGAAACCGGGCGGAATCAGATGGAAGTTCGCCTATGGAATCCTGTAATGAAGAACGGGATTATCCGCTTTCCTCGACCAGAGGAGTGTCCGCAAATCCGGACGGTTGCCAGCATGAAGCCAAAGCATTTCGACTCTGCTAACCTACTCTCCGTGGATGATCTGTTTGCCGAACTGGAAGAGGTGGATAATCGATGAGCTGGCTTTTGAATTTGTACGAGACATACGAAGCGAATCTGAATGTTGTCGGCAAGGTCGAGAGAAAGTCTAACGACCAGGAGTACATGCTGCTGCCCGTTTCGCATACGACACAAAACGCCCATATCGAAGTGGACATAACGGAAGACGGACACTTTCATTCAGCGACAGTCGTTGAGAAAAGCGATGCGAGTACAGTGATCCCGTGTACAGAAGATTCTGCCAGTCGATCAGGTACAAAGATCGCTCCTTATCCCTTGCATGACAAATTAAGCTACGTAGCGGGAGATTACAGAGCCTATGGTGGAGAAATCAAAAAGGAAGAGGCTTTTCCGCACTATATCAAGCAATTGGAAGAGTGGGCAAGCTCTCCATACGCTGTCGACAAAGTGAAAAGCATCTACCACTACCTACGCAAAGGGCGGTTGATTCAAGATTTAGTCGAGCATGGAATTTTATATGTAGACGAAGATCAGCGACTGCTTAGCAAATGGGATAAAAATGCCGAAGCGCGATACGGAGCGAAGCCGCCGATCTTTTCGGTAGTTGCTGGAGAGCAGACAAGCGCGTTTGTCAGATTTAATGTCTACTCGCCCACGAAGGTACTGACGAAGGTGTGGAACGATCAGCAGGTATACGATTCTTTCATTCAATTTTACAGCAGCAAGCTAGGTGGCGAAGATTTCTGCTATGTAACGGGTAAGAAGCTGCCTGCAACAGACAAGCATGCCAACAAAATCAGAAATGCGGCAGACAAAGCCAAACTGATTTCGGCGAATGACAACAGTGGCTTTACATTCAGAGGACGGTTTGCTCAGAGTCACGAGGCGGCAAGCATCAGTTACGAGGTGTCTCAGAAAGCGCATAATGCATTGAAGTGGCTCATCCACCGTCAAGGGAAGATCATCGATCAGAGAGTGTTTCTTGTCTGGAGCAATACTGAACTCGATATTCCCGGGGTTACCGAAGATTTGTTTTCGATCGACCCTACTCCGCCCCCCGTCAAAGACAAAATCGCCTATACCAATCGGGAATTGGCTGTAGAGGTAGCGAAAGCACTAGATGGGTATCGCAACAAATTGTCAGGTTTGCGCGACAGAAAAGACAATGTGAATATTCTGGTTCTCGATTCGGCAACAACGGGGCGTATGGCGGTATTGTATTACCGCAATATGGACAAAGAGCAGTATTTCGACAAGCTGGTGAACTGGCATTCGACTTGCACATGGTTGCATACATACCGCAAAAATGACAACGGGGAATTTGTGCAGTTTATTGGAGCGCCTGCCTTGAAAGATATTGCTTTTGCCGCATACGGACCACGGGCAAGCGACAAAGTGGTCAAAGGGGTCATGGAGCGAATGTTGCCTTGTGTGCTGGATGGCCGAAACATTCCATTGGATATCATAATGAGCTCCTGCCGGCGTGCAGCCAATCCCGTTTCCATGGAAAAATGGGAGTGGGAGAAGACGTTGAGCATCACGTGTGCGCTGATTAACAAACAGGAAGAACAGGAGGGATTCAAAGTGGCGTTGGATGAAAGCATAAATGACCGTGACTATTTATTTGGCCGTCTGTTGGCCGTGGCTGATGTTTTGGAACGACGAGCGTTGGGGGCTGACGACCGCGCCAGTAATGCGGTTCGCTACATGAATGAGTTTTCAAGACATCCGGAGCGAACCTGGCGGACGATTCAGGCGTGCTTGCAGCCTTATCAGGCAAGGCTGGGCAGACAAGCGTTCTATTTCAACCGTCTGATTGACGAAATAGGATCGCGTATTCCCATTGAACAATTCAATAACAAACCATTGTCCGGCAAATTTTTGCTCGGATTCTACAGTCAAAGGCACGACCTGTATACGAAAAAAAGCACGACCGATACAGAGGAAACGGAAACAACTCATTAAAAAGGAGAGAATCATATGACAACGCTCGATCATAAAATTGATTTTGCCGTCGTTTTATCGGTGACGAAAGCCAATCCGAACGGGGACCCGCTGAATGGCAATCGGCCACGGCAAAACTATGATGGCCATGGAGAAATTTCTGATGTCGCATTGAAACGGAAGATTCGAAATCGTTTGCAGGATATGGGCGAATCCATATTTGTACAGTCCAATGATCGCAAATCAGATTCTTATGGAAGCCTTCGAGAGCGTGCGGATGCGAATGCCGAGCTGGAGAAGGTATTAAAGTCCAAAAACGTATCAAGCGATGAGTTTGCCAGAATTGCTTGCCAGGAATGGATCGATGTTCGAAGCTTTGGTCAAGTATTTGCATTCAAAGCGGAAAAAGGAGCGGGTGTATCTGTCGGCGTAAGAGGGCCTGTTTCCATTCATACGGCGACCAGTTTAGATCCGATTGACATCTCCAGCGTCCAGATTACCAAAAGCGTGAACTCGGAGCCTGGAGCCTCTCGCGGCTCAGATACGATGGGAATGAAGCATCGAGTCGACTCAGGGGTGTATGTCTTTTACGGTAGTATCAATACGCAGCTCGCCGAAAAAACGGGATTTACGAACGAAGACGCCGAGAAAATCAAGAGGGCGTTAGTGACCTTGTTTGAGAACGATGCGTCTTCTGCCCGTCCGGAAGGAAGTATGGAAGTTCACAGGGTGTATTGGTGGGAGCATCCATCCAAGTTGGGCCACTATTCCTCTGCAAAGGTACATCGATCGTTATTGATTGAAAGACTTGTAGAAGAACCCAAGAAATTTGACGACTACATGTTCTCGGTGCAACCATTGGATGGGTTGAAAGTAGAGATTTTGGATGGAATTTAGTGAAGACGATCATTATTTACTTTTGTCCGGCATTCAGCATTTTCAGTTTTGCAAACGGCAGTGGGCATTGATTCACATTGAACAGCAGTGGGAGGAGAATGTCAGAACGATAGAGGGCGTACATCTTCATCGGAAGGCAGATCAACCGTTTGCCAGAGAAAAGCGAGGAGACAAACTGATCGTTCGAGCCATGCCTGTAAAATCGGAAAGCCTCAAGATCACAGGCGTTTGTGATGTGGTAGAGTTTGTGAAAAGCGATAACGGCGTTGAAATCAATGGGGCTTCCGGCAAATACACTGCGTATCCCATTGAATATAAACGCGGGAAGCCGAAAAGCGGAGAAGAGGATGTCGTACAATTAGTTGCCCAAGCCATTTGTTTGGAGGAAATGCTGTTGTGCGACATAGACCTCGGCTATATTTTTTACCATGAGATCAAGCATCGAGTCGAGGTCCCGCTAACGGCTGATTTGAAAGATAAGGTGAAGCTGATTGTGGCTGAAATGCAAGACTACTATCATCGCAGACATACCCCTAGAGTGAAGACGGGCTCCTTCTGTCGAAGTTGTTCCCTTCAAAATATTTGTTTGCCGGAGCTCATGAACAAACGAACCGTAAAAAGTTACGTTGAAGGGAAAATCAACGAATGAAGAAACTGCTAAATACGTTGTTTATTACACAGCCCGATGTGTATTTATCGCTTGATGGCGATAATATTGTTCTCCTCAAGGATCAGGAGAAGTTGGGGAGGCTGCCATTACACAATTTGGAATCGATCATCTCATTTGGCTACACCGGCGCCAGTCCAGCTTTGATGGGATATTGCGCTGAGCGAAACATTTCATTGACATTCTTCACCATGAACGGCCGATTTCTTGCCAGAGTGATTGGGGAAAGCAAGGGGAATGTCGTCCTGAGAAAAAAACAGTATTTGGTGTCAGAGGATGAGGCTCTTTCCGCAAGAATTGCTCGTAATTTTATAGTAGGCAAGATTTACAACCATAAATGGATGATCGAAAGAATGACCAGAGACTATCCTTTGCGGATTGATGTAGACCGATTTAAGGAAGCGTCCAAGCAGTTATCTTCTTTACTTTTGGACGTGAGGAATTGCGAAAATCTGGAGAGGCTAAGAGGTCTAGAAGGTCAGGCAGCTATTTGCTACAATCGGCTATTTGACTCCATGATTTTACAACAAAAGGAAAGTTTTTACTTTCGTGCACGCTCACGAAGACCGCCGCTGGATAACGTGAATGCGATGCTGTCATTCGCATATTCTCTATTGGCGATTGATATGGCAGCGGCATTGGAAGGTGTTGGATTAGACGCCTATGTTGGTTTTTTGCATCGAGATCGGCCGGGGCGCGCTTCCCTGGCCCTAGATGTGATGGAGGAGCTGCGAGGAGTTTTTGCTGATAGATTTGTGCTGTCGTTAATTAACAAAAAGATTGTGAGCAAGGAGGATTTTTTCCAAAAAGAGAATGGTGCCGTCATTATGGGAGATGAAGCGAGAAAGAAGTTCCTAACGGCATGGCAAAATAAAAAACAGGAGAAAATTACTCATCCATTTCTTGGGGAGAAAATTTCCTGGGGCCTAGTTCCGCACGTACAAGCTTTATTGTTAGCCCGTTTTTTACGTAATGATTTGGATGAGTATCCTCCCTTTTTGTGGAAGTAGGTGAATGGTGTGCTGGTATTGATCACGTATGATGTGAGCACAGTTAGCAGTGCAGGGCAAAAAAGACTTCGCCGCGTCTCGAAAATATGCCAAAATTACGGTCAACGTGTCCAAAATTCCGTGTTTGAATGCATTGTCGATTCCACACAGCTTACTTCATTGAAGCTGGAATTGCTCTCGATCATCGATCTGGATCAGGATAGCCTCCGTATTTATCAATTAGGCAATCATTACAAGAATAAGGTAGAGCATTTGGGTGTGAAAGAATCAATTGATTTAGAGGGGCCATTGATTGTCTAGTGCGAATGTGAAGCGCACACGAATTCCCTGGGGGATTCGCACCCGAAAAACGGGTTAAAATGCCGTTTTTTGTCTGCTTTCTCTAAATTATCTTAACGTATGAATGAATTTGAGCGTATTTTGATTACAAATATGAAAATGAAAGCATATTTGGGGTGAAAATTCGCTGTCGCATCCTACGCGGATGCGTGGATTGAAATTAATGTGTCGCTATAATCAAGTTAACAGGATGCGTCGCATCCTACGCGGATGCGTGGATTGAAATAAATCCAACCCTGTCAGGTTATACTGTTGATACGTCGCATCCTACGCGGATGCGTGGATTGAAATGGATTGAGTCAGTTCTCTTTGCGCTACTGCGTTTGGTCGCATCCTACGCGGATGCGTGGATTGAAATCCTTGCTTCAGGATAAGGAGTGGGAAGAGAAAAAGTCGCATCCTACGCGGATGCGTGGATTGAAATTTGGGCGATATAAGGCCCCTCAAGGTAAAACAAAACGTCGCATCCTACGCGGATGCGTGGATTGAAATCATCCGCCAACCGCCCCGGCCCGGCACGTACGGGATGTCGCATCCTACGCGGATGCGTGGATTGAAATTCTGTACGACGTTTATCTCAATGATAAGGGCTATGTGTCGCATCCTACGCGGATGCGTGGATTGAAATCGATAAGCCAAGTCGCACCCTCTCCAAATAGTCGTCGCATCCTACGCGGATGCGTGGATTGAAATCTTGTTAGCCACATCCAGATCAGTCACGTTTTCACGTCGCATCCTACGCGGATGCGTGGATTGAAATCATACCGCGCCATCTTTTTGATCCGGGGGGCTTTTGTCGCATCCTACGCGGATGCGTGGATTGAAATTACGCAAACGCTTTATGAACCTATCCCATTCCTTGGTCGCATCCTACGCGGATGCGTGGATTGAAATTAGGCTTATCCACTTCATTTTGCTCCATTTTTAAGTCGCATCCTACGCGGATGCGTGGATTGAAATCTCCAAACTATCGACTCTATCAAGTCACAAAATCGTCGCATCCTACGCGGATGCGTGGATTGAAATCAAGCCCAAAAGAGGTATAATCACACCCCACAGGGTCGCATCCTACGCGGATGCGTGGATTGAAATCAAACTGAAAGTGGCAAAGTTATTGCAACCTTCCGTCGCATCCTACGCGGATGCGTGGATTGAAATGCAAGGGTAGCGCTCTCGTACTCTTCTCCCTTTAGTCGCATCCTACGCGGATGCGTGGATTGAAATTGTACACGGGGCTGCGTGTGAGCGAGCTAATCAATCGTCGCATCCTACGCGGATGCGTGGATTGAAATTGGACTCAAACGATCAAACGGAGCGATCACAGGAACGTCGCATCCTACGCGGATGCGTGGATTGAAATTAATGTCGAAATGTCAATTTTAAATTCGGTTTTGGTCGCATCCTACGCGGATGCGTGGATTGAAATCCATATATGTAGTCGCTGATGTTTTGCTGGCTGGTACGTCGCATCCTACGCGGATGCGTGGATTGAAATCGTATCTGGTTGCTGCTTGTAAAGCTGCTATCGGTCGCATCCTACGCGGATGCGTGGATTGAAATTCGTTTTGCTCGTCCGCTGTCGTGTAACGCTTTGGTCGTCGCATCCTACGCGGATGCGTGGATTGAAATTTATAGGGGCGGCGGTGCCTGCCATGTGGGCGTCGTCGCATCCTACGCGGATGCGTGGATTGAAATTAAAATTACTAGAATACCTGTCCCATAACCACTTGTCGCATCCTACGCGGATGCGTGGATTGAAATCTTTGGATAAGCTTTTGGACTCGGTTAAACCAGCGTCGCATCCTACGCGGATGCGTGGATTGAAATCGCCTCACCTCGTAATGCAGGTGCGAGCCGGTCGGTCGCATCCTACGCGGATGCGTGGATTGAAATTCCTGCTCGAGCTGCGCAATCTTTTCGCGGTCGGGTCGCATCCTACGCGGATGCGTGGATTGAAATCTGTTCCGCCACACTCGCAGCACCAGTCGTAGTCGTCGCATCCTACGCGGATGCGTGGATTGAAATATCTTTTCCTTCGCGACATCAAGCGCTGTCACTTTGTCGCATCCTACGCGGATGCGTGGATTGAAATATCTTTGACATGAACATGCAGCAGGACAGGGAAGTCGCATCCTACGCGGATGCGTGGATTGAAATCGTTCGATCATGCCACGGTCGAACACAAGTATTATGTCGCATCCTACGCGGATGCGTGGATTGAAATCTGATGGGGGACTGCTTGCCATTTATCACTCTGCTGGTCGCATCCTACGCGGATGCGTGGATTGAAATTTCCGCGACAACTGCTCGTTTGATCCAATGCGGCGTCGCATCCTACGCGGATGCGTGGATTGAAATTTTCCACTCGACGTTATACCCAAGATCGCGCAGGTCGCATCCTACGCGGATGCGTGGATTGAAATCTCCTTATTCGTAAGCTGCGTATGTTACTGTGACCCGTCGCATCCTACGCGGATGCGTGGATTGAAATCCCATTGGGTTTATTGATAACAGTAGAGGAAGAGAAGTCGCATCCTACGCGGATGCGTGGATTGAAATATCCCAGCCAAGACACTGGCAGGTATGCGGTACGGGGTCGCATCCTACGCGGATGCGTGGATTGAAATCGTCTACATCCCCACTGCTGGGGATCGCCACGGTTCCGTCGCATCCTACGCGGATGCGTGGATTGAAATGGGAACAGAAGTACACCCGTAAAGCAAAGCAAGCGGTCGCATCCTACGCGGATGCGTGGATTGAAATCCCTTGGATAAGCTTTTGGACTCTGTTAAACCAGCGTCGCATCCTACGCGGATGCGTGGATTGAAATGCCTCAAAGTAGGCTGCAAGTCCGAGTCTACGAGTCGCATCCTACGCGGATGCGTGGATTGAAATCATGCCAAAAGTACACCCATCACAGTGACAGCAGTCGCATCCTACGCGGATGCGTGGATTGAAATCGGTGCCTCGTGTTGACGTTGGGACTGGTGAGGTTGTGTCGCATCCTACGCGGATGCGTGGATTGAAATGTTGGTATCCAGTGGTACGGGTCTTGTGCTGTTTTGTCGCATCCTACGCGGATGCGTGGATTGAAATGAGTTACGGATGCGGAAAAGGACTTGGTTGAGTTGTCGCATCCTACGCGGATGCGTGGATTGAAATCCCTTGACAAGCTCTTGGACTCTGTCAAGCCGGCGTCGCATCCTACGCGGATGCGTGGATTGAAATCGGTACCTCGCGTTGACGTTGGCACGGGTGAGGTTGTCGCATCCTACGCGGATGCGTGGATTGAAATGCCTTATGTTTTTGTTGATAGTGTGTCAGGGTCTGGTCGCATCCTACGCGGATGCGTGGATTGAAATCGGATAGCCCGTTTCGCACCGCCCCTACGGTGCCCGTCGCATCCTACGCGGATGCGTGGATTGAAATCGCCATTGCATACTCATCCAATTCGGGCTTACGGTCGCATCCTACGCGGATGCGTGGATTGAAATAGCATAATCCAAACCCATCAAAGAGATTATTTCCGTCGCATCCTACGCGGATGCGTGGATTGAAATTCCACCCGCAGACGCTGCTCTTCGGTAGCCAGCCCCGTCGCATCCTACGCGGATGCGTGGATTGAAATTGACCGAGGAAAGTATGCCCAAACTCACGAGATTGTCGCATCCTACGCGGATGCGTGGATTGAAATCATCCGCCACCTGTTGCCATCCACGTATCACTCCTGTCGCATCCTACGCGGATGCGTGGATTGAAATATTTACGCCTTCATGAAAGTCGTACCACTCCGCGTATGTCGCATCCTACGCGGATGCGTGGATTGAAATTTTCGTCAGCATAGCGTCTCCACCTCGCCTTTCCAGTCGCATCCTACGCGGATGCGTGGATTGAAATAAAGTCATGCTGGATGATAATATTGCCTTCGCGTATCGTCGCATCCTACGCGGATGCGTGGATTGAAATCATCTACTTTCTAACGAAATAGGACGGGAGGGAGCGGTCGCATCCTACGCGGATGCGTGGATTGAAATGCCGTGCCCGCGAGAATGTCCGATGCTTGCGCTGCCGTCGCATCCTACGCGGATGCGTGGATTGAAATCGTCGATGAACGCACGGATCGGCGCACGGTGCGCTGTCGCATCCTACGCGGATGCGTGGATTGAAATATGGCACCCTTCGTATCCGTCGCGGTAAATACGACAGTCGCATCCTACGCGGATGCGTGGATTGAAATCATGTCGGATATACGCGCACGTCCCGGACGCCAACGTCGCATCCTACGCGGATGCGTGGATTGAAATCGCACGTCCTCCGCCTCGGCCGCCACGCCGCGCTTGTCGCATCCTACGCGGATGCGTGGATTGAAATTTCAATTCCTCCAGGTCTACCCCAGAGCTTTTAAGTCGCATCCTACGCGGATGCGTGGATTGAAATGGGCGGACGGGGAACACAGCGTGATAGGGTCCCGTCGCATCCTACGCGGATGCGTGGATTGAAATCAAAACTTTTGCAAGGGCGACGCCGCCTGGTCAGGGTCGCATCCTACGCGGATGCGTGGATTGAAATATCATCGCACTGTGGCGCAGCAGGATTTGCTTCGTCGCATCCTACGCGGATGCGTGGATTGAAATTCCGCCGTTTTCGTACTCTGCCCTGATCTTTTCCGTCGCATCCTACGCGGATGCGTGGATTGAAATCGTCGATGAACGCACGGATCGGCGCACGGTGCGCTGTCGCATCCTACGCGGATGCGTGGATTGAAATATGGCACCCTTCGTATCCGTCGCGGTAAATACGACAGTCGCATCCTACGCGGATGCGTGGATTGAAATCATGTCGGATATACGCGCACGTCCCGGACGCCAACGTCGCATCCTACGCGGATGCGTGGATTGAAATCGCACGTCCTCCGCCTCGGCCGCCACGCCGCGCTTGTCGCATCCTACGCGGATGCGTGGATTGAAATTTCAATTCCTCCAGGTCTACCCCAGAGCTTTTAAGTCGCATCCTACGCGGATGCGTGGATTGAAATGGGCGGACGGGGAACACAGCGTGATAGGGTCCCGTCGCATCCTACGCGGATGCGTGGATTGAAATCAAAACTTTTGCAAGGGCGACGCCGCCTGGTCAGGGTCGCATCCTACGCGGATGCGTGGATTGAAATATCATCGCACTGTGGCGCAGCAGGATTTGCTTCGTCGCATCCTACGCGGATGCGTGGATTGAAATTCCGCCGTTTTCGTACTCTGCCCTGATCTTTTCCGTCGCATCCTACGCGGATGCGTGGATTGAAATGTCAGCAGTTCGAATGTTTCTGCGATCTCAGGATTGTCGCATCCTACGCGGATGCGTGGATTGAAATAAAGGGTCAAGGAGGAGCTTGAACCGACGGGCGCTGGTCGCATCCTACGCGGATGCGTGGATTGAAATTCCGTACGCCATTGTATCACCACCTTATGACTCCAGTCGCATCCTACGCGGATGCGTGGATTGAAATCTTGTGTATCGAGTGTGAAGCTGCGAATTCCCTTGGTCGCATCCTACGCGGATGCGTGGATTGAAATCGGCTGCTGCGCCAGTAAGGTTGTGATGACCATGTCGCATCCTACGCGGATGCGTGGATTGAAATGTTCTCACGTTCGCGGGATACGCCAGCGATGCGGTCGCATCCTACGCGGATGCGTGGATTGAAATCAGTTTGCTCGTTTCAAGCTGTTCGAGCAACAGATGTCGCATCCTACGCGGATGCGTGGATTGAAATATTTGCACGTCAGCAGCGATTAGCAAAGAGGTGGAGTCGCATCCTACGCGGATGCGTGGATTGAAATCTTTAGAAAGGAGGGGCCAATGAACGAGATTGTTTGTCGCATCCTACGCGGATGCGTGGATTGAAATAAGCAAGGGCGGAACAAGCCCGTTTGATGGCTTGTCGCATCCTACGCGGATGCGTGGATTGAAATATTTGATTACTTTATTTACAAAGTGTAATATTACTTGTCGCATCCTACGCGGATGCGTGGATTGAAATTAAAGCGCGAGAAAAGCCTTGTAGGGGCGATGTCAGGTCGCATCCTACGCGGATGCGTGGATTGAAATTAAACTAGGAGTTGAGGAAATGTGTTTGGTATCGTGTCGCATCCTACGCGGATGCGTGGATTGAAATACGATTGTACCAAATGTGTCGAGATTACACTGTAGAGTCGCATCCTACGCGGATGCGTGGATTGAAATACGCAAAAAGGATATCAAGTCCTTTTCCGCATCGTCGCATCCTACGCGGATGCGTGGATTGAAATAGCCTCTCAGGCTTGCTTTGGCAGCACCTGATCGCACGTCGCATCCTACGCGGATGCGTGGATTGAAATTGTCTTTGCACGACCTCGACAGCTACATCAACACGGTCGCATCCTACGCGGATGCGTGGATTGAAATTCCGGACGTGGCATGCCCGGATTTTCCGCCGCGTCGCATCCTACGCGGATGCGTGGATTGAAATACACAATCGCCCGGGTCAGATGCGCCATATTTACGGTCGCATCCTACGCGGATGCGTGGATTGAAATACGCGTCTACTCTCCTTTTCACAAGTAATGGTAGTCGCATCCTACGCGGATGCGTGGATTGAAATTCATAGGTCACATGAGCAGGATACTGAGTAGTAACAGTCGCATCCTACGCGGATGCGTGGATTGAAATAGCAACAGGATTTGGTCCACTACGGACTCGCGTTTGTCGCATCCTACGCGGATGCGTGGATTGAAATATCCAACGCTCGATCATTTCGACGGCGAACCAAGGCGGTCGCATCCTACGCGGATGCGTGGATTGAAATGCAGTTGCACCTCCGTCCTGTTCCACACCTCAACGTCGCATCCTACGCGGATGCGTGGATTGAAATAAGCATTTCGATGAGCCAGTCCAGTCGACCATCGTGTCGCATCCTACGCGGATGCGTGGATTGAAATGTATACCCTGACTTGCAGACGACTCTGAGGCGACCCGTCGCATCCTACGCGGATGCGTGGATTGAAATGCCGGGCCTCAAAATATAGACATGTGCCCACTTTGTCGCATCCTACGCGGATGCGTGGATTGAAATTGGTGAGGTCGCCAAACTCTACAACCAGATCGCGGGTCGCATCCTACGCGGATGCGTGGATTGAAATACACACTGAACCTATACATCAATAGCCCAGGCGGTTCGTCGCATCCTACGCGGATGCGTGGATTGAAATCGCGAGAATGCTACGATCACCATGCGTTATGCTGACGTCGCATCCTACGCGGATGCGTGGATTGAAATGCCGAGACTGAGTGTGAGCTTGCTGAAAGTGGTGTCGCGTCGCATCCTACGCGGATGCGTGGATTGAAATATCTACGCCAAGAGCCTTTGTACTGCGGCCGAGTCGCATCCTACGCGGATGCGTGGATTGAAATCGCATCGCAAAAGTTGTGCCGACTCCATAGTGCGTCGCATCCTACGCGGATGCGTGGATTGAAATTTCCCACTCCTGACATTTGAATACTCGGAACCGAATGGTCGCATCCTACGCGGATGCGTGGATTGAAATCGCAAGCACCCGCACCAACACCGATACCGGACACCGTCGCATCCTACGCGGATGCGTGGATTGAAATGCGGGTGCTGCGGGAGAGGAATCCACCAACATGCGTCGCATCCTACGCGGATGCGTGGATTGAAATCAAACTAAAGGAGGAACCAATCCATGTTGTTTACCGTCGCATCCTACGCGGATGCGTGGATTGAAATTTGCGGAGACACGGACGCGTACTACCCCGAGCAGGTGTCGCATCCTACGCGGATGCGTGGATTGAAATATCGACGACACGAGCACGCGGTCGCCCGGCTTGAGTCGCATCCTACGCGGATGCGTGGATTGAAATATCCAGCGCTCGACCATCTGTACCGCGTCCCACGGGTCGCATCCTACGCGGATGCGTGGATTGAAATGAGGGGTACGAAATCCTCGACCGAATTGCAGAGCGTCGCATCCTACGCGGATGCGTGGATTGAAATAAGACGCATGCTACCGTACATAAACCGCTTCCAACGTCGCATCCTACGCGGATGCGTGGATTGAAATAAGAACACTTGTCGCGGAGCGCTATCCTCGAAAGTCGCATCCTACGCGGATGCGTGGATTGAAATTCGTGGGGTAGGTCGTTATTCGATCAGGAACAAGGACGTCGCATCCTACGCGGATGCGTGGATTGAAATTTACGGTTGCTGGTGTCTATGTAGATCGGGTTGAGTCGCATCCTACGCGGATGCGTGGATTGAAATTTATCCCGGTCGCGCCCGGTGATGAACTTGCCCAGTCGCATCCTACGCGGATGCGTGGATTGAAATAACACCAAGCGTATCGGCCAAGACCTTCAAGGTATCGTCGCATCCTACGCGGATGCGTGGATTGAAATCCTCTTTTTTTCCGCGAGAGCGCGGACGGTCTCTCGGTCGCATCCTACGCGGATGCGTGGATTGAAATCTCCCCGCCGCCGCCAGCAGCACAATTACCCCAACGTCGCATCCTACGCGGATGCGTGGATTGAAATCAGGGCATGGTAGGACTTACCACTGCCAATAGTAGTCGCATCCTACGCGGATGCGTGGATTGAAATTCTTGGTATGCCTGGGCGGCTGTCTTGGCTATCCCGGTCGCATCCTACGCGGATGCGTGGATTGAAATGCGATCAGCGCGTCCACAACCGCCTTCACACCGTCGTCGCATCCTACGCGGATGCGTGGATTGAAATCTAGCGAATTTGTCCCACTCAACCCATCCAACCGTCGCATCCTACGCGGATGCGTGGATTGAAATCCCTAGCTTAAAATCCATGCGTTACCCCTCCTTACGTCGCATCCTACGCGGATGCGTGGATTGAAATCGCTCACCTCCTAGAAATGAAGGATGACAAGCAGGAGTCGCATCCTACGCGGATGCGTGGATTGAAATAATGACGGCCACGTTACCACCCTCCTAATCCGCTAGTCGCATCCTACGCGGATGCGTGGATTGAAATTACACCAAAGATGGTTGCCAGATAAGCTGCTCGGTCGCATCCTACGCGGATGCGTGGATTGAAATCGCCGCCGCTATCCGTGCCAGGCTTTGGCTTGAGGTCGCATCCTACGCGGATGCGTGGATTGAAATTGCTTTTGGTAGGGTAGGGGGGAGTTTATGCATAGGTCGCATCCTACGCGGATGCGTGGATTGAAATGCGCGATTGGAGTTGAGGTTATCGGACATCCACGTCGCATCCTACGCGGATGCGTGGATTGAAATGGCTCGTCTACCTGGACAAGCTCCGACAAGCGCGTGTCGCATCCTACGCGGATGCGTGGATTGAAATCACTGTTGCCAGAAGACTAGGAGGGTTTTTGCCAGTCGCATCCTACGCGGATGCGTGGATTGAAATCCTTAACCTCTTGATAATCCGTATTACTTCATTAGGTCGCATCCTACGCGGATGCGTGGATTGAAATTGGCATACTCGTTCAAAAAAGACTGGTAGGAACGGTCGCATCCTACGCGGATGCGTGGATTGAAATCTGAGTGGCTGGTTCGGAAGATTGTTTTGCAAGTGGTCGCATCCTACGCGGATGCGTGGATTGAAATGTGTCTTCGAAGGACATGCCAACGCCCGCAGCTACGTCGCATCCTACGCGGATGCGTGGATTGAAATTCCGTCTAAGCAGTCTGACGTGTGGATACAGTCGGTACGTCGCATCCTACGCGGATGCGTGGATTGAAATTTCTGAGCCGCCGATCCGGATACGAATCCAATTAAGTCGCATCCTACGCGGATGCGTGGATTGAAATTTCTGACGCAGGAGTTTTTAGAGCTGACCGAAGCGTCGCATCCTACGCGGATGCGTGGATTGAAATGCCACGAACACATGGACGCAGGAGCCCCCGATGCGTCGCATCCTACGCGGATGCGTGGATTGAAATCCGAAAAACAAGGTGGCGCTGCTCGACCGCAATATGTCGCATCCTACGCGGATGCGTGGATTGAAATAGAGAGGATGCGGACGACTTCGGCGAGGGCGGCCGTCGCATCCTACGCGGATGCGTGGATTGAAATTCTGCAACGGAAAGGACCTATAAAACGATAGCTAGTGTCGCATCCTACGCGGATGCGTGGATTGAAATGGTCAAGTTAAGTCGGCTCATGGGTAAGTTGGACGTCGCATCCTACGCGGATGCGTGGATTGAAATATCTGTTAGCGTGTCAACAGTAACACTATCAACTGGTCGCATCCTACGCGGATGCGTGGATTGAAATCGGGTTGGCAAAACAATCAATGTAGGTGGGGATAAAGTCGCATCCTACGCGGATGCGTGGATTGAAATTGGAGTGAAACGACAATCAAACGGACAATTACGAGCGTCGCATCCTACGCGGATGCGTGGATTGAAATTAAAGCATATTTTTGTTGCCTACAGGGAACGCTTGTCGCATCCTACGCGGATGCGTGGATTGAAATAGATGGCCGTCATGTTGACATCGCCATGATATGCAGTCGCATCCTACGCGGATGCGTGGATTGAAATTTTGCCGGGGACAAGCCGGCCACTCCGACGATCCTCGTCGCATCCTACGCGGATGCGTGGATTGAAATCCTTGCTCAAGTTTGGCGATCAGATCGCCACGCTCACGTCGCATCCTACGCGGATGCGTGGATTGAAATTCCATACCTTTGAACCCGAACGCACGACCGGATATGTCGCATCCTACGCGGATGCGTGGATTGAAATTGCATGTGCGACGGCTGCTCAGCCAGCTCTTTGTGTCGCATTGATGCTAGACTTTACATTGGACACGGAGAATCGAGAGTGCGACAATAAAAGCGTTCATAATCGAGGTGTCCAACATGACGAAAAAGTACGACAGGGAATTCAAACTTCAAACCGTACGACTCATCCAAGAAGAAGGGAAATCGGTGGCGCAGGTAGCCCGGGAAATGGGGCTTCATGAAAATACCATCTACCGGTGGGTCGCTGAATTCAAGCAAGACGGCAATCAAGCCTTTCCAGGCAGTGGACAACTGAAGCCGGAAGACAAAGCCCTACGCGACCTTCAAAAGCGAATTCGTGATCTGGAAGAGGAGAACGAAA